>DASZWL010000022.1:0-6797 GCA_035546695.1 Rhodanobacteraceae bacterium
GAGCATGGCTCGCTGCTGGATCCGACCGATTTCCCGCTCGCGACCGCCGAGATGCAGGGCGAGATGGCGAGCATGGTCGCGAGCGGCGGTGCGGCCGTGCAGATCACGTATCCGTCGATCGTCGAGCAGCCCGGGCAGTAAGTCGAACCGCAACCCGTCAGGCGCGATCACACTCTTGCGTCATTCCCGCTTTCGTGGGAATGACGCAGGTTAGTCACGACGGCTACGTGCACGCAGCGTTTCAGAATGCGATGCCGACGCGTCGCATGAGCTTGCTCATCAGCCACGCGGGCCCGATCAGGAGATAGGCGAGATCGGTCAGGAACGAAGGGCGCCGCCCTTCTATTTGATGGCCAATGAACTGGCCGATCCACGCGAGCACGAAGACGACCGCCGCGATCTCGAGCAGCGGCGTCGCGCCGAGCGCGGCGAACGCGAAATGCGTGACGAGCGCGAGCGCAATGAACAACGCGATCATGGCCGCGCCGAGCGGGCGCGACAGGCGCCAGTAGAACGACAGCGCGGCGACCATGACGAGCGCGCACCAGAGCCCCGGCTTCCCGATGGACGCCGGCACCGGAACGACCCAGAGCGCCGCGATGACGGACCACAGAATCGCCGGCACGCAGATCCAGTGGATCAGGCGATTCGTCGGATTCCGGTGATCGTTGCCGTAGCTTTCGAACCAGTCGTGGATGCTCTGCATAGGAGTGGAGTCCCGTGTTTTTCCCCTCTCCTGCTTGCGGGAGAGGGTAGGGTGAGGGCGATCTTGGTTCGACGCCAGCACAACGTCGCGACAAGCATCCGTCCCTGGAGCGCTCTCCGATCGGCATCCTGCCTCACCCTCAGCCGCCGAGGGCGGCTTCGACCTCACCCGCCGCGCTGCGCGCGTCGGCCTCTCCCGCCAGCGGGAGAGGCGAAAAACTCCGACTCTCTCGAGCGATCGATCAGTCGATAACGATCCCCGCGAGCCGCTTCAGCGCTTCGGCGTATCGCGAGGCCGTCCCTTCGATAACCTCCCGCGGCAGTCGCGGACCCGGCGCGGTCTTGTTCCAGTCGAGCGTCTCGAGGTAATCGCGCACGAACTGCTTGTCGAAGCTCGGCGGGCTCGTGCCGACGCGATATTCGTCGGCCGGCCAGAAGCGCGAGGAATCCGGCGTCAGCATCTCGTCCATGATGTAGAGCTTGCCGTCAGCGTCCGTGCCGAATTCGAACTTCGTGTCCGCGATCAGGATGCCGCGCTCGGCCGCATACGCCGCCGCGAAACGGTAGACCGCGAGCGTCGCCGCGCGCACCTTCTCGGCGAGATCGGCGCCGATCGTCGCGACGACGCGATCGAAGCCGATGTTCTCGTCGTGCGATCCCGCGGCGGCTTTCGTCGACGGCGTGAAGATCGGCTCGGGCAAGCGCTCGGCCTGGCGCAATCCCGTCGGCAAGCGGATGCCGCAAAGCGATCCGGTCGCCTGGTAATCCTTCCATCCCGAGCCGATCAGATAGCCGCGCGCGATCGCCTCGATCGGCACGGCCTCGAGACGTTTCGCGACGACGCTGCGCTTCGCGTAGAGCGCGACGTCGGTTCCCGCGGGCAGCACGCTCGCGACGTTCTTGCCGGTCAGATGATTCGGCACGAGCGCCGCCGTCGCCGCGAACCAGAAATTCGAGATCTGCGTCAGCATCTCGCCCTTGCCGGGAATCGGATCGGGCAGCACGACGTCGAACGCGCTGAGCCGATCGCTCGCGACGATCAGGAGCTCATCGCGCGAGAGCGCGTAGACGTCGCGCACCTTGCCGCGATGGATCAGGTCGAGGCCCGGCAGATTCGATTCGGAAAGGACGGTCGGCACGGCCTGGCTCGGCGAGGGACGAGCGTCGCATTGTAGCCGCGCCGCGCTTCGGCGGAGTCGCGGGATCGCCTTGCTAGAATCCGCGTTCCACGGCTGGCCGCTCATCGATGCGTTTGCACTCGATCGTTCTTTCAGTGCTGATGCTCGCATCCGTCGCGAGCGCCGCGCCCGCGCCGCGCCCCACGCGGCTTGGACTCTGCGCCGCCTGTCACGGCGAGAACGGCATCGCGACGGCGGCCGGCATTCCGCATCTCGCGGCGCAGGATCGCGCGTATCTTGCCGATGCGCTCCGCCAGTATCGCAGCGGCACTCGCAACGCCGCCGCGATGCGCGCCGCGGCCGGCGCGCTCTCGGATGCCGACGTCGAAGCGCTCGCCGCGTGGTACGCATCGCAGCCCGCCGTTTCGGGAGCCGCGCGGTGAAGATCGCCGGCAAGCTGATCGGCGCGCTGGTCGGCCTGATCCTGTTCCACAATCCGATCGGGCTCGTGCTCGGCGCGATCGTCGGGCATTTCTACGACGTGCTCGCGACGCAGCTGCGTCCGCCTTCGCTCGGCAGCGGCTTCATCGAGCCGCTGTTCGCATTCGCCGGCGCGCTGTCGAAATCGGACGGACGCGTCTCCGAAGTCGAGATCGCCGCTGCCGAATCGTTGATGGCGCGGCTCCGGCTCGACGGCGCGCAACGGCGCGCAGCGATCGAGCGCTTCAACGCCGGCAAGCAGCCGGGTTTCGACGTGTCGCTGCCGATCCAGGATCTGAAGCGCTGGTGCGGCGGACGGCGCGATCTCGCATTCCTCGCGATCGACCTGCTGCTCGACCTCGTCCATGCCGAAGGCGCGCTCGCCGAGGCGAAGCTGACGCTCGTGCGCAAGCTCTGCTGGGCCCTCGGCGTCAGCGATCACGAGCTCGCCGCGCTGTCCGCGATGAAGGGCTACGCCGCCGCGGCTGCCGGCGGAACTCGCGGCGCGCGCCCGCCGCCGCCGGGGGCGGTGCGCGTCGATCCCTATGCCGTGCTCGGCCTCGATCGCAACGCGAACGATCGCGAGATCAAACGCGCGTACCGCAAGCTCATGAGCCAGCATCATCCGGACAAGCTCGGCGACGTGCCCGACGAGTTGAAACGCCGCGCCGAGGAGCGCGCGCGCGAGATCAACGCGGCGTACGAGCGGATCAAAAGCGAGCGCGGGTTCAAGTAGCCATCGGTTGTCGGGAGCCGCAAGACGCTCGTTCGGCGATGGACTACGCTACACGTCGTCCCCGCGAAGGCGGGGACCCAGCGCCTTGCGCCCGAGTCGCTGGATTCCCGCCTTCGCGGGAACGACGAGCTTCCGAATCGGCGTGCACGAGGAGATCACCATGGCCCGGCAATCCACCGTCATCGCACCTTCGATCCTCTCGGCCGACTTCGCGCGTCTCGGCGAGGAAGTCGACGCGGTGCTCGCCGCCGGCGCCGAGTGGATCCACTTCGATGTGATGGACAACCACTACGTGCCGAATCTCACGATCGGCCCGCTCGTCTGCGAGGCGCTGCGCAAGCACGGCGTGAAGGCACCGATCGACGTGCATCTCATGGTGAAACCGGTCGATCGCATCGTGCCCGATTTCGCGAAAGCCGGCGCGTCGAACATCAGCTTCCATCCCGAAACGAGCGAGCACATCGACCGCACGATCCAGTTGATCCACTCGTCGGGCTGCACCGCGGGGCTCGTGTTCAATCCCGCGACGCCGCTCTCGTATCTCGATTACGTGCTCGACAAGATCGACCTCGTGCTGCTGATGTCGGTCAATCCGGGATTCGGCGGGCAAAGCTTCATTCCGTCCGCGCTCGCCAAGCTGCGCGAAGTGCGCGAGCGCATCGACGCGAGCGGCCGCGCGATCCGGCTCGAGATCGACGGCGGTGTAAAGACCGACAACATCGGCGAAATCGCGCGAGCCGGCGCGGACACGTTCGTCGCGGGCTCGGCGATCTTCGGCGAGACGGACTACCGCGCGGTCATCGAAGCGATGCACGCGCGCGTCGCGTCGGTTTGACGTTTCTTCGGAAAGAACCCGCGCCGGGCGACGGGAGGAGCGGGAGGGGCGAGCCCGGCACGGGCGAGAAGAGATGTCAGACGACGCGCCAGATCGGATCGGGCTCGTCACGTCGCGCATCGATGCGCGTATCCGCGGCAACGAATGCTTCGCCGCCGAGCCAATCAGCGTCGTCGGACACGGTACGCTCCCGATCGTTTCGTGCGTTCGGCACCTCGCTCAGCGCATAGAATTCATCGGGCAGGTAGAGATCCATCGAATGCTCCTTCAGTGCAACGCGGCGATCAGGCCGAGCACGAGCGCGATCAGCGCGAAAGCAATGCGCAGCGGCTCGCGTGTGACGAGGTCGTTGTCGCGGGTCGCTTGCTGGTCGGTCGTCATCGTCGTTTCCGGTTCGGCCTGAGTCGCATTCCAGCGCGGACCGAAGGATGACGTCGGGAGGGCGGCGGGCATTTCGGCGACGAGTTCTGTCAATTCGCGGACACCTCGATCGGGCCCGTTGCGAACGTCGGCGGCAACGGTAAGCTGGCTTCGCACGTTCCGGAGAGAATCGCATGCCGCGCAGCATCGCCATCGTCGAAGACGAACCCCTGATCCGCGCCAATTACGTCGAGGCGCTCGCGCGGCTCGGCTACGAGGTGCGCGGTTACGGCTCGCGCGCCGAGGCGGAGTCGGCCTTCGCGCAGAAGCTGCCCGAGCTCGTCATCATCGACGTCGGCCTCGGCGACGAGCCGGACGGCGGATTCGACCTCTGCCGCGGCCTGCGCGCGAAGTCGGCGACGCTGCCGATCCTCTTCCTGACCGCGCGCGATTCGGATTTCGACGTGATCGCGGGCCTACGGCTCGGCGCCGACGATTACCTCGCGAAAGACGTCTCGCTGCATCAGCTCGCCGCACGCATCAGCGCATTGTTCCGGCGCATGGAGGCACTGAAGAAACCCGCGGCCGCCGACAACGTCATCGCGCAAGGACCGCTCAGGATCGAGACCGAGCGCATGCGCGTGACCTGGAACGGCGTCGACGTGCCGTTGACCGTCACCGAATTCTGGATGGTGCACACGCTCGTGCGCTTCCCGGGCCACGTCAAGAACCGCGACCAGTTGATGCGAGACGCGCAGGTCGTCGTCGACGATGCGACGATCACGTCGCACATCAAGCGCATCCGCAAGAAATTCGTCGCGGTCGATCCAGCGTTCGATGCGATCGACACGGTGCACGGCGCGGGGTATCGGTGGAAGCCGTAGAGCCGGGATTCGGGATTTGGGATTCGGCTGTTCGTTTCTCGTCGTCCCCGCGAAAGCGGGGATCCAGCGCCTTCAGCTCCCCCTGCGTGAAAGTCGCCAGGTTCCCGCTTTCACGGGAACGGCAGAAGAGTACCCGTCGTTCCGGCGAAAGCCGGAACCTATTTTGATCTCCGTTCAAAAGCAAAATGGATTGCTCGCTTCGCTCGCCCTTCGGGCCGTCTTTCGGACGTTCTGCGCGCTTCGCGCTTGTCCGGCTTTCGCCGGAATGACGACCTTGTAAGCTTTCCTGAATCCCGAATCTCCGCTCCATCATGTCCCTCCGCCTCAAACTCCTGCTCGTCGCGCTCTCGACGCTGGCTCTGCCGTGGGCCGGCTGGCAGTTCGTACAACAGACCGAGGCTTTGCTGAGGCAAGGACAGGAACAAGCGCTGCTCGCTTCGGCGACGACGCTCGCGAAAGCGTTCGCCGCGTCCGGAACCGATTGGCCCGAGGGACCGGTGCTGTATGTGCACCGTCTTGCATCGCGCATCGCAATCGATGGCTATGCGGACGACTGGACCGGCGTTGCCGCTTATCTGCAGCCGCTCGGTCCTGCGCAAGATGCCAACAGGCTCCGCGTCGCGCTGGGCGAGAATCGCGACGGCCTCTATCTCTTCGCCGACGTGCGCGACGCGACGCGCACGCGCATGGACGCGCAGGATCCGCGCGCCGCGACCGGCGATCACCTGACGCTCGTCCTCGCGCACGGCGGCGAATCCGGCCGCTATCTCCTGTCGAGCGGTGCGCCGGGCCCGTTCGAAGCGCGCGCCGAATCGACGAACGGAGCGTCGGGCGCACGCATCGCCGGCGCCTGGCAGGAGGACGGCTCGGGCTATCGCGTCGAGCTTCGCATTCCGGATGCGATTTCTCCGGATCGCATCGGGATCGAGTCGTTCGACGCGGCCTTTCCGCTAGAGGGCCGCATCGAGATGCGATCGTTGTTGCGCTACGACGAGAAAGCCGCGGGCACGCTCGCGGCGCTCGCCCCCGACCGCGCGCGCGTGCGCGTCGTCAACGCCGACGGCTGGCTCGTCGCCGATACCGGTGCGCTGCCGGGCGAAGAGACGGCGCACGAGGAAGCCCGAAGCTGGATCGGACGGCTCGTCTATCGAAGCCTGATCGCGCCGGTTCTCGCCGGTCCGTCGACGCTTCGCGAAAGCGTCGCGCGGCTCGACGCCGCCGAGATCTGGCAAGGCTTGTCCGGCGTCGCGGCGACGAGCTGGCGCTCGGGCGAGGAGACCGGCGACGTCGTGCTGTCGGCTGTCGTGCCGCTGCGCGCCGCCGGCGAAGTGCGGGGCGCGCTCGTCGTCGAGCAGCAGAACCGCGTGCTGCCGACGCTCGCGAACCGTGCGCTGTTCGGACTTGCCGGCGCGACGCTCGCGGCGCTCGCGATCGCCGGCCTGATCCTGCTCCTGTTCGGCGCATCGCTGTCGTTCCGCATCCGGCGCTTGCGCAATGCGGCTGAGCGCGCGGTGCGGGCGTCCGGACGTTTAGCCGGCCCGATGCCGCTCGCCGGAGACGGCGACGAGCTCGGCGATCTCGCGCGCACGTTCGGCAAGCTCCTCGACGAGATCGGCGCGTACACCGATTACCTTCGCACGCTCGCGTCCAAGCTCTCGCACGAGCTGAACACGCCGCTC
>DASZWL010000023.1:0-4141 GCA_035546695.1 Rhodanobacteraceae bacterium
GCGCGAAGACCCATCGCGAGACGCACGCTGTCGCGCAGGCGGTCGATGATGCGCAGCCCGCCGTGCTCGTAGCGCGCAACGACGAGATGAAAGCTGTTCGAGCCGAGATCGACGGCGGCGAGCAGCTCGCCGTCGCGGATGTCGATGCCGGTGTCTGCCACGCCTTCATCCCGCGGGGAGATGTCCGATTCTCGCACGGTTGCGGTGCGGTAACTGACCATGAGAATCCTTTCAATTCGTCGTCCCCGCGAAAGCGGGGACCCAGTGCCTTTGGCGTCTTGAGCAGAGGCGCTGGGTCCCCGCTTTCGCGGGGACGACGACATCGTCGTGCTCGCTTGTTCGCTCAGCTCGCGAATTTCGCCAGCAGCGCCTGCTGCGCCGAATGCGGCTGCGCGTCGCCCGGCGTGACGCGCGTGTAGTTGCCGTCGGCATCGAGCTGCCAGGCCTGCGTGTTGTCGGCAAGATAGTTCGCGAGCGATTCGTCGAACACGCGCTCGGCGAGCTTCGCGTCGAGAATCGGAAAGCACGTCTCGATCCGGCGCAGGAGGTTGCGCTCCATCCAGTCCGCGCTCGAGCAGTAGATCTCGGGCGCGTCGTCGTTCTGGAACCAGTACACGCGGCTGTGCTCGAGGAAGCGTCCGACGATCGAGCGCACGCGGATGTTCTCGGACACGCCCGGAATGCCGGGCCGGAGCGTGCATGCGCCGCGCACGATCAGGTCGATCACGACGCCGGCACGCGATGCGCGATAAAGAACCTCGACGACGCTCTCTTCGTTCAGCGCATTCATCTTCGCGATGATGCGCGCCGGTTTGCCGGCCTCGGCATGCGCGATCTCGCGCTCGATCTTCTCCATGAGGCCCTTGTGCAGCGTGAACGGCGAGTGCAGCAGGCACTTCAGCTTGATGACGGGCCCGAGCCCGGAGAGCTGCAGGAACAGAAGATGCGCGTCCTCGCCGATGTCAGGATTCGCGGTCATGAGCCCGAAATCGGTATAGACGCGCGAGGTGATCTGGTGATAGTTGCCGGTCGAGAGATGCGCGTAGCGGCGCAGCTGCCCCTTCTCGCGGCGCACGATCAGCAGCATCTTCGCGTGCGTCTTGTAGCCGACGACGCCGTAGACGACCTGCACGCCGGCTTCCTGCAGGCGGTTCGCGAGCCGCAGGTTCGCTTCCTCGTCGAAGCGCGCGCGCAATTCGACGACGACCGTGACGTCCTTGCCCTGGCGCGCCGCTTCGATCAGCTGGTCGACGAGCGGCGAATCGTTGCCGACGCGATAGAGCGTCTGCTTGATCGCGAGCACGTCGGGATCGACGCTCGCCTGGCGCACGAGCTCGAGCACCGCGCTGAACGATTCGAACGGATGGTGCAGAAGGATGTCGCGCTTGCGGATGACGTCGAACAGGTTCTGCTCTTCGGTCACGGCCGGCAGCACGCGCGGCACGAACGGCGGGAACTTGAGATCGGGACGATCGACCTGGTCGTAGATCGCCGTGATGCGGCTGACGTTGACCGGCCCGTCGCAGCGGTAGAGATCCTGGTCCGTCAGCTGGAAATTGTGGACGAGAAGATCCGAGACGCTCTTCGGGCAGTTGTCGGCGACTTCGAGCCGCACGGGCTTGGCGTAGCCGCGGCCCTTCAGCTCGTCGCGGAGCGCGAGCGCGAGATTCTCGACTTCCTCCTCGTCGACGAAGAGCTCGCTGTTGCGCGTCACGCGGAACTGGTAGGAACCCTTGACCTCCATGCCGGGAAAGAGCTCGTCCATGAATTCGTGCAGGATGCTCGACAGGAACACGAATTCGTAAGGTGCCTCGGCGACTTCGGCCGGAAGCCGGACGATGCGCGGCAGCGAGCGCGGCGCGCGCAAGAGCGCCATGTGGCCTTCGCGTCCGAACGCGTCGCGTCCCTTCAGCACGACGGCGATATTGAGGCTCTTGTTGAGGATGCGCGGGAACGGATGCGCGGGATCGAGTCCGAGCGGCGATAGCACGGGCAGGCATTCGTTGCGGAAATAACCTTGCAGCCAGCGCTTCTGCTTGACGGTCCAGGCGTCGCGCTTGGAGAAGCGGATGCCCTCCCGCTTGAGCTCGGGCAGGAGGCTCGCATTCCAGAAATCGTATTGCGCGTTGACGAGCGTCAGCGCTCGCTCGCGGATGCGGCCGAGCACATCGCTCGGCGCGAGCGCGTCGGGACCGGGACGGAGCTCGCCGAGCTCGCTGTGCTGCTTCAGCACGGCGACGCGCACCTCGAAGAACTCGTCGAGGTTCGTGCACGAGATGCAGAGATAGCGCAACCGCTCCAACAGCGGCACCGACGCATCCTCGGCCTGCGCGAGCACGCGGAAGTTGAATTCGAGCTGCGCGAGCTCGCGGTTGAGATAGAGCGCGGGATCCCGAAGGTCCTGGAGGTTGTCGCGGTTCATGGCTTCGTGTCGAGGAGCCTGTCGAGTTGCGTTGTGCGCTCGCCGACCGAGAGCGCGAGAAATCCGTCTGCCGCTATCGCCGCTTGCGCTTCGTCGCCGAGAATGTAGGCGAGAAACGCAAACGGAATCGATGCCGGAGCGCGGCCCGGCGGGCGGTTGACGTAAAGATAGAGCGGCCGCGACAAAGCGTAGTCTCCGTCGATGACATTCTCCATGACAGGCGCCACGACCGGCGCATCGTCGCGCGGCGCGTAGGCCAGCGGCTTGACGAGCCCGTTGAGCGAGCCGATGCCGACGTAGCCGATCGCCTCGGGATTCGCAGCGACGGCCGCGACGGTCGCGCCGTGGCCGGGCCACGCGACGACATCGGGCCGGTAGAGTCCCGCGCAGAGCGCTTCTTCGCGGAAGAACTCGCTCGTTCCGGAGGCTTCGTTGCGGCCGACCGGCAGCACGCTCTGGTTCGGCCCCGGAACGACGACGCCGAGCGCGGCCCAGCTCTCGACCGGCGCGGCGCCGCCGCAGCGTCGCGTCGACGAATACACGGCATCGAGCTGACGCCGCGTGATCGCGCGTAGCGGATTGTCCGGATGCACGATCACGACGATCGCATCGTGCGCGACGACGACGCCGGTCGCGTCATGGCCGTAGCGTGCGCGGAACGCACGCTGCTCGTCCTCGCTCATCGGCCGGCTCATCGCGCCGAGATCGGTCGCGCCTTCGATGAGCGCGAGCGGCGCGCTCGCCGAGCCCGGCGTCTGCAGCTGGATGCGCACGCCGCGATGGTGCGCGTGGAACATCGTCGTCCAGCGCTGCACGAGGCCGCTCAGCGTGTCGGAGCCGACGATCGTCAGCGTGCCTTGCGGATCGGTCGAGACCGCAACGCGCGACGCGGAATCGCGCGCAGCAGGATCGGCCGAAGCCGACGATGCAAAGACGGCCAGCGCGAGCCCGAGCACGACGCCCGCGCACCGCGCGCGAACGCTTCGTCCGCCCTTCGCGGCACTGCTCACGACACGTCCGCCAGCGCCTGCGGATCGAGCAAGCGCTCGGGTCCGAACACGCAGGTGAACGTGCTGCCGACGCCGAGCTCGCTCGCGATCTCGAGCCGCGCCTGATGCAGTTGCAGCACGTGCTTGACGATCGAGAGCCCGAGTCCGGTTCCGCCGGTCTCGCGCGATCGGCTCGTCGAGACGCGGTAGAAGCGTTCGGTCAATCGCGGCAGATGCTGCGCCGGAATCCCTTGGCCGGTGTCGATCACGGACAGCCGGCCGCCCGTCGCGTCGCTCTCCCAGCGCAGCACAATGCGTCCGCCGGCCGGCGTGTAGCGCACGGCGTTGCTGACGAGGTTCGAGAACGCGCTGTGGAGATCCTTCAGCGATCCGCGAAGATCTTGCGTCCCAAGGATTTCGACCGAGATCGCATGGCGCCCCATGCTGAGCGCGACCGCCTCGCGCCGGAGCGACTCGAGCAGCGAGCGCATGCCGACGCGCTCGGACGGAATCCCGTTCTGCGCCTCGAGCCGCGAGAGCATCAGGAGATCCTCGACGATCTGCATCATGCGCCGCGACTGATCGCGCAATTCGTGCAGGATCGGCTCGTATTCCTCCATCTCCGTCGGCTCGATCAGATCGAGATAGCCGTGCACGACGGTTAGCGGCGTGCGCAGCTCGTGCGAAACGTTCGCGACGAAATCGCGGCGCACCTGCTCGAGCCGCATCA
>DASZWL010000024.1:0-2198 GCA_035546695.1 Rhodanobacteraceae bacterium
CGTGCTCGCGCTCTTCTCGATCGGCGTCGGCGTCGGCTCGCTCCTGTGCGAGAAGCTGTCGGGACGCCGCGTCGAGATCGGCCTCGTGCCGTTCGGTTCGATCGGGCTCACGCTGTTCGGGCTCGATCTCTACTTCGCGCGTTCCGGACCCGCGACCTTGCACGATCTCTCCGCGCTCGCGTTCCTCGCCGCGCCCGGAAGCTGGCGCATCGTCGCCGATTTCGTTCTCGTCGGCGTGTTCGCGGGCTTCTACATCGTGCCGCTCTTCGCGCTCGTGCAGAGCCGCGCGCCGAAGAGCGAACTTTCGCGCGTGATCGCCGGCAACAACATCATCAACGCGCTCTTCATCGTCGCGGCCGCGGCGTTCGGCATCGGGCTCGGCGCGGCCGGGCTCACGATCCCGCAGATATTCCTGACCGCGGCCATCCTCAATGCGGCCGTCGCGATCTACATCTACACGCTCGTGCCCGAATTCCTGATGCGGTTCCTGTCGTGGATGATCGTGAGTCTTCTCTACCGCATCCGCGTCGAAGGCGAAGAGAACATTCCCGACGACGGCGCGGCCGTGCTCGTCTCGAATCACGTGAGCTTCATGGATCCGTTGATCGTCAACGCGTGCACGCGCCGCCCGCCGCGCTTCGTCATGTATTACAGGATCTTCAACATCCCCGTATTGCGCTTCATCTTCAGGACCGCGCGCGCGATTCCGATCGCGAGCCGAAAGGAAGACGAAGCTCTCATGGAGCGCGCGTTCGCCGAAGTCGACAAGACGCTCGCCGACGGCGAGCTCGTCGCGATCTTTCCCGAAGGCGGCATCACGCGCGACGGCGAGATCGCGCCGTTCCGGCCCGGTATCGAGCGCATCCTCGCCGCGCGGCCGGTTCCGGTCGTGCCGATCGCGCTCCGCGGGCTCTGGGGCTCGGTGTTCAGCCGCAAGGACTCGACGCTCGGCCGCATGCGCCTTCCGCGCCGGTTCCGCGCTCGCATCGAAGTCGCGATCGGCGCGCCAATTCCACCCGGAGAAGCGACGGCCGCGTTACTCGAGCAGCGCGTGCGCGAATTGCGCGGAGACCTCGCTTGAGCCGAAAGCGCGTTCTGCTGCTCAGCGTGTCCGCGGGAGCGGGCCACGTGCGCGCGGCCGAGGCGCTGCGCGTCGCGGCGGAAGCCGACGGCGTCGTGGCCGAGCATCTCGACGTCATGGATTTCGTCTCGTCGGCGTTCCGCGCGCTCTACACGGATTTCTACCTCAAGCTCGTCGAGCATCATCCGTCGGTGTGGTCGATGCTTTACCGCATCATGGACAAGACGCCGCCGAGCGCGCCGCTCGCGCGAGTGCGCCGCGCGATCGAGCGGCTCAACACGTTGAAGCTGCGCAAGGCGATCGCCGCGTTCGCGCCCGACGCCGTCGTCTGCACGCACTTCCTGCCGGCCGAGCTCCTGATGCGCGAGCGCTCGCGCGGCCGTTTCGCGAGCCCGGTCTTCGTGCAGATCACCGACTTCGATCTGCACGGCATGTGGATCGTGCCGGACATGGCGGGCTACTTCGTCGCGAGCGACGAGGTCGCGTTTCGCGCCGAAGCGCGCGGCATCGCGCGCGAGCGCGTGCACGTGACGGGCATTCCGGTCATGCCCGCGTTCGCCTCGCCGCCATCGCGCGTCGAGGCCGCGGCCGAGCTCGGGCTCGATCCGCGCCGGACGACGTTCCTGCTGATGGGCGGCGGCGCCGGGCTCGGCGGGCTCGACGAAGTCGCGGCGCGGCTCGTCGCGATCGATGCGGATTTCCAGCTCGTCGCGCTCGCCGGACGCAACGCGAAGATGCTCGCGAAACTCGAAGCGCTTTCGCGCGCGCATCCGAAACGGCTCGTCGCGCACGGCTTCACCGATCGCGTCGAGCGGCTGATGGCCGCGGCCGATCTCGTCATCACGAAGCCCGGCGGTCTCACGACGTCCGAATGCCTCGCGCTCGGCCGGCCGATGATCGTGCATGCGCCGATCCCGGGTCAGGAGGAACGCAACTGCGATTACCTGCTCGAGCAGGGCGTCGCGCTGAAGGCGATCGACGCGAGCGCGCTCGAATACCGCATCCGCGAATGGATCGCGAAGCCCGAACGCGTCGCCGCGATGTGCGCGCGAGCGCGAGCACTCGGCCGTCCGCACGCGGCGCGCGACGTGCTGGCGAGGACGCTCGCCGTTGCCGG
>DASZWL010000025.1:0-13060 GCA_035546695.1 Rhodanobacteraceae bacterium
ACGAAATCGAGCATGCCGGTGCGATCGGGATCGGTGTCGGTCCAGATGTGCGAGCGGTAGCTCTGATAGCCGTTCGGCTTGCCTTCGGTGAACGGCGAGTCGGCGAAGAGCGCGGTCGCGATCGGTTGCAGCGCGAGCGAGGCGCGGACTTTCTTCACCATGTCGGCCTCGCTCGAACAATCGAGGTTGACCTGCACGGTGCACGTGCGCGTCATCATGTCGAGGCCGAGCGAGCCGACTTTCGGCATGTAGCGGCGCATGATCGCGTAGCGGCCTTTCGGCATCCACGCCATGTCCACGCGGCGCCACTTCGGCTGGAAGCCCATGCCGAGGAAGCCGAGACCGAGCTCGTCGGCGACGGCTCTGACTTCGGTCAGATGCTTCTGCACCTCGCAGCAGGTGCCGTGGATCGTCTCGAGCGGCGCGCCCGAAAGCTCGAGCTGGCCGGCGGGCTCCAGCGTCACGGATGCGTCATTGCGCGAAAGCGCGATCAGCGTTTCGCCTTCGAACACACGCTGCCAGCCGAAGCGCGTCATGCCTTCGAGCAGCTTGCCGATGCCGCGCTCGCCTTCGTACGTCGGCGGGCGCAGGTCGTCGAGGCGG
The DNA here is from genome assembly GCA_035546695.1 of Rhodanobacteraceae bacterium. Taxonomy (GTDB): domain Bacteria; phylum Pseudomonadota; class Gammaproteobacteria; order Xanthomonadales; family Rhodanobacteraceae; genus Dokdonella_A. The sequence goes on from DASZWL010000025.1 coordinate 604, forward strand.
AAGCCGAACTTCTCGTGCTCGGTGCCGATGCGCCAGGCATCCTTCGGCTTTTCGCCGCCGGCGATGTAGTCGACGAGTTGCGCGCGGTCGGCGATCGGGGTTTCGGTGACGGCGGAGGGTCCGGACACGACTCGGCCTCGACGTGGGGCTCCGGACTATGGGGCTTCCGCCGCTGCGTTGAAAGAGCCGCGGCCGTCTTTACGTCGAAACGCCCCGGCACCCCGCCGCGCGTAATCCGCGGCGGGATGCCGCAGGGCTCAGGTCGGAGGATCGAACCCGTCGGCGAAGATCGTGTCGTCGTTGACGACAGTCGTCGTCAGCGTCGCAGTGGCCGAAACCTCGGGATCACCTTCCGATGTAGCGGTGACGGTTTCGGTATCGAACGCGTCGACCGCAGCATCCGCCGGGATCTCGACGGCGACGTCGAAGCTCGCGCTCGCGCCGGCGTCGATCGCGATGCTCGGCACGGAAGGCGTCACGGTCCATCCGTTCGCGCTGGTCGCGGCAATGTCGTACGTGTCGTTCTCCGTGCCGGTGTTGCTGAGTGTCAGCGTGTACGTCGCGGTCGTTCCGGCCGCACCCGATTCGGCGTAGCCGTCGGCGTCGAACGCGGCGCCGTACGGAGAGGCGGGTGCGATCGAGATGTCGTCGTAGTAGACCGTCGTCGAGTCTTCGGCGTAGAGGTCGATCGAGGCGATGTTGAGGATGCCCTGCACCGACTGACCGGGGAATTGCCCCGTCCACGACCCGCTATAGAGCTCCGTGCCGCCGTAATAGAACGTCTGAAGATCGTTGTCGAGATCGACGACGAGCTTCAGCTCGACCCACTGGTCGGTCACGAACGGCAGGCTGCCGGGATTGGCCGAGCCATCGTAGTTCTCGACCGTGCCCGTCTCGCTGCGGAACACGACCTGCGTCGACCAGCTGATGACGGTCGTGTCGGTATCCGAATAGACGTTCTCGAAGATGAAATACGTGTTGCCGGAGAAATCCGACGGGATGTACTGCTGCGCCGTGATGACCCACACGCCGCTCGTGTAGCCGCTGAATTCGTGGATCAGATCGCTCGGGCCTTCGATGTCGATCGAATTGTCCGGGCTCACGCTTTGCGCGTCGCTGACGAAGGCGCCGGCATCGGGATTGTTGCCCCAGCCTTTCCAGCCGCCCTGGCCGTGCACGTTCGAGCCGGCGGCGTAGCTGTCCCAGTTTTCGAAGAATCCGGTTCCGAGCGGCAATCCCGGTCGATACGCTCGCGGCGGAGCGGTGACGATGTGCGGCACGTCGGCGGAGGTGCGTGCCTCTGCCCGTCCGATGGGTCCGGGAACGTCGTGCGAAACCGAAGCGAACAGCGCGGTGAGCGCCGTCGTCGCGAGTGTTGCGGTGATTTTCGAGCTCATGGCCCCAGTCCTCCTCGATGTTCGACTCTGAGGCGGCCGCGATGCGGCCGGCGAGTGTCACGGCGAATGCGGACATGGACGAGTGCCTGCGGCCCGAGCGGCCGACTGCGTTCCCCTGGATGCGCAGCACTCCATCGCACATCCTGCGGGGTTTATAGCATTTGCTTTGTTCAACTGCCGTGCACGGACACGCACGGCAGACGAGGCCGATCGGCGGCGTTCGCCGTTCAGGTTGAATCGCCGAACAGCCAGCCGGCGAGACGCGCGCGGGCCTCGTCGAGCCCGATGCCGTTCGTCGACGAGAAAAGCTGCGCGTCGGCCGCCGGCGCCAGCGATGCGAGTTCCTTGCGCACGGCCGCGAGCACGCGCGCGCCCTCGCCGCGCGAGAGCTTGTCGGCCTTGCTGAGAAGACAAAGGCTCGCGCGGCCGGTCGCGCGCGAGAACCCGAGCATCGAGCGATCGAACTCGCGCAGCGGATGGCGCGCGTCCATGACGATGACGATGCCGCGCAGCGACGCGCGCGTGCGCAGGTACGCATCGATCGTCGCGCGCCAGTGCTCGCGCAGGCGATCGGGCACCTTCGCGTAGCCGTAGCCCGGAAGGTCGATCAGGCGATGCGTCTCGTCGAGCGGAAACACGACGATCTGCTGCGTGCGCCCCGGCGTCTTCGACGTGCGCGCGAGGCCTTCGTGATCGCAGATCGCGTTCAGCGCGCTCGACTTGCCCGCGTTCGAGCGTCCGGCGAACGCGATCTCGGCGCCGGCGTCGGCGGGCAACTGGTCGAGGCGGTGGGCGCTGGTCAGGTAGCGCGCCGCGCGGAACGGGTTCTTCGGCATCGGAGCTCCGGCGCGATCCTGCGATCTCGCTTCGCGCGGTTTGACCGCCTTCCGGCGCGCAGGGGATAATTCCAAGGTTGTCCGGGCACGCGCCGGGCCGCGTTTCTCGCGGCGGCGGACCGGTCCTCCCAGGGTTTTCCGGAGTGAGTGTATGAGCTTTCGGCGAGTTTTTGCGCTGTCGGTGCTGATCGCCTCGGGTGCTGCGCTCGCGCAGCAGAGCCCGACGCCGCCGGAATCCTCGCCGCCCGGCTCCTCGCCGCCCGCCTCGACGCCGTCCGAAAAGCAGCCGGTCGAGGCGAGCCACGGCGGACTCGTGCTCGGCGACGCCAAGGCGGGCGAAGGCAAGGCCGCCGCCTGCGGCGCCTGCCACGGCATGGACGGCAATTCGTCCGACAAGCAATACCCGAAGCTCGCGGGGCAGAACGAAGCCTATATCGCGCGCCAGATCAAGCTGTTCCAGTCGCAGAAGCGCCAGAACGCGATCATGATGGGCTTCGCCGCGACGCTCTCCGAGCAGGACATGCACGACGTCGGCGCGTATTTCGCGAGCAAGAGCTCGCTTGCCGGCGTCGCCGACGAAAAACTGCTCGAACGCGGCCAGGCGCTCTATCGCGGCGGCGACGGCGCGCTCGGCGTGCCGGCCTGCATGGCCTGTCACGGTCCCGACGGCCGCGGCATGGCCGGCGCCGGCTATCCGCAGCTCGCGGGCCAGTGGGCCGATTACGTCCAGGCCAAGCTCAAGGACTGGAAGAGCGGCACGACCTGGGGCGACGACGCGAACGCGAAGATCATGCCGGAGATCGCGCGCCGCCTCGGCGACGCCGACATCGCCGCGCTGGCCTCGTATGTCGAAGGCCTGCATACGGCGACCGGCACGGCGACGGCGACGGCGTCGACCGCCGCGCCGTGAGCGCGGCGCGGAAACTCTCCGCGCCCGACGCGCTCCAAGCGAAGCCGCACGTTCCTTCCACGGAGGTTCCATGCTGAAGCATCTCGCCGCATTGCTGATCGGTCTCGCGATCCTTCCGGCCGCGAACGCGCAACAGGCAGGCAAGCCGCAGGCCTGGGAGGCCGGCAAGCAGTATTTCCTCGTCGAACCGCCGCAGCCGACGACGACCGGCGACAAGATCGAAGTGCTCGAGGTGTTCTCGTACGCGTGTCCCGCGTGCAACCAGTTCCGCTCGTTCGCGAACGCGATCAAGAGCGCGCTGCCGGCGAATGCCGAAATGACTTATCTGCCCGCGGCGTTCCGCGCCGACGAGGACTGGCCCGTGTTCCAGCGCGCGTTCTTCGCGGCGCAGTCGCTCGGCCTCGTCGACAAGACGCACGATGCGATGTTCGACGCGGTCTGGAAGGACGGCTCGCTGAAGATCAACGATCCCGTCACGCGCCGGCTCGTCAATCCGCTGCCGACGATCGAGGACGTCGCGAAGTTCTACGCGAATTACGGCGTCAAGGCCGAAGATTTCGTCGGCGTCGCGAACTCGTTCGCGGTCAACACGAAGATGAAGCGCGCCGACGCGCAGATAAAGGCCTACGGCGTCGATTCGACACCGACGATCATCGTCAACGGCAAGTACCGCCTGACCGGCGTCTCGGCCGGCGGCTGGGACAAGGTTCCGCTGCTCGTGAAGTATCTCGTCGAGCAGGAAAGCCACAAGTAAGGCTTCGTCCGTGGGCGCGATCCATCCATCGAAGGAGATCACCATGTTGAACCGGCTCGGCATCCTGCTCGCGGGTCTCGTCGCCGCGGCGCCGGCCTTCGCGGCCGACGCGCCCGCATCGGCGACGCAATGGGAGGAAGGCAAGAACTATTTCGTCATCGATCCGCCGCAGCCGACCGCGACCGGCGATCGCGTCGAAGTGCTCGAGGTGTTCTCGTACGCCTGTCCGCACTGCGCGCATTTCCAGCCGTACGCCGAGCAGCTGAAGCAAAGCCTGCCCGCCGGCGCCGTGTTCGGCTACATGCCGGCCGTGTTCAGCCCGGCCTGGGAGCCGTTCGCGCGAGCCTTCTATACGGCCGAATCGCTCGGCGTCGTCGACGAGACGCATCAGGCGCTGTTCGACGCGCTGCACCGCGATCACCTGCCGATGCGCTCGATCGACGAGCTCGCCGGCTTCTACGCCGAGCACGGCGTCGATCGCGCGAAGTTCCTCGCGACGGCGTCGTCGTTCGAGGTCGAGAGCAAGCTCTCGCGCGCGGCCGAGATCGTCCGGAAGGACGGCGTTGACGGCACGCCGAGCATCGTCGTCGACGGCAAGTACCGCGTGACCGGCCAGTCCGCCGGCGGCTATCCGCAGCTGATCGAGCTCGTCGACTGGCTCGCGAAGAAAGAGATCGCCGCGAAGAAATCCGCGGGGAAGAAGAAATAACGCGCTCGACACATCCGATATTCCGCACGCGCGTCTTTGGCCGCGGTCTTCCGGGTCGGACCGGACGATCGCGGCGGAAACCAATCCTGCCGCAAAGCGCTTGCAGCGCGCGGAACGCGCCGCTAGCCTCGCCGCCATGAAGCGATCCGCGCCTGCCGACGCCGAGCGCCCGGCGGGCGAGCCGAGGCGCCTGCAGCTCCTCTCGTGCAACATCCTCGCCGGCGGCAGCGTGCGCCGCTACCGCGATTACGTGACGCACAGCTGGAAGCACGTGCTGCCGACCGGCAAGCGCGCGAATCTCGACGTGCTCGCGCGCGTGATCGGCGAGTTCGATCTCGTTGGCCTCCAGGAAGCCGACGCCGGAAGCCTGCGCTCGGGATTCCTCAATCAGACGCAGTACCTAGCCGAGGCGGCTGAGTTTCCGTTCTGGAGCCATCAGCCGAACCGGCGCGTGTCGAGGCTCGCTACGTCGAGCAACGGTTTGCTCGCGCGCATGCAGCCCGACGAAGTGCTCGACTATCCGCTGCCGGGCCGCATCCCCGGCCGCGGCGCGCTGTGGGTGCGCTTCGGCGAAGGCGACGACGCGCTCGTCGTCGTCATCGCGCATCTGTCGCTCGGGCCCGCGGCACGCATGCGCCAGCTCGGCTTCATCGCGGAGCTGATCGGACAGCATCCAAACGTCGTGCTGATGGGCGATCTCAACACGCCGCCGTCGAGCGCCGAGCTCAAGATGCTCTACACGCGCACGGCGCTCGAGCCGCCGCGCGATTCGCCGGCGACGTTCCCGAGCTGGCGGCCGACGCGCGCGATCGACCACATCCTCGTATCGGCGCCGATCGAGGTCGAGAAGCGCTGGGCGCTCTCGCATCCGGTGTCGGATCATCTGCCGGTGGCGGCGACGATCCGTCTTCCCGCGCTCGCGAAAGGGAAAGCGACGGACGCCGCGCGGCCGGAATCGTCAAGGGAAAAGACCGCATGAAAAAAGGGGCCGCGCGAGCGGCCCCTTTCGTAGCGATGCCTTTCGGCCTGCGTCAGAACTTCACGTTCGCTTCGATGTACGTGAAGCGGCCCGGCAGATCGTACGTCGAGGCGTCGTAGCCGTTCAGCGAGCACGACAGGCACACCGGCGGATCCTTCGCGAATAGGTTGTTGATGCCGCCGGAGAGGCTGAAGTCGAAGCTCGTCGGCACCTTCCAGCTGACGCGCACATCGTGATACGTCGTCGCGCCGAGGCGATGCGTGCCGTTCGTGCGGCCGGCGCTCGTGTCGTCCGGCGATTCGCAGATCGCGAATCCGGCGCCCGCTCCGCAATCCTCCTTCAGCGAGGAGAGATAGCGCATCGTCCAGCTCGCGGTCCAGTTCGAGATGCCCCACGACAGCGCGAGCGACGAGCGGATGCGCGGAATGCCGCTGTCGGTGACTTCGATGCCGACCGTGCGCGGCTCCTCGAGACCGGTGCCGCTCGCGACCGCGACATATTTCGACGTATACGTCGACTGCCAGTTCGCGCCGAGATGACCGAACGAGAATTCCGGGCTTAGCCAGTTGACGCCGAAGTCGAATCCGCGCGTGTCGATGCGGCCAAGGTTCAACAGCGTGTTGTTGAAGCCGTTGATGTCGCCCGAGGCTGCGCGCGTGATGCCGTTGCAGAACACGGGATCGAGCGTCTCGGCGCAGCGGTTCAGCTGGGTCTGCGCATCGAGCGCCTGGATCGCGTCGAGCAGCTTGATCTTGTAGAACGTCAGCTCGAAGTCGGTCCGCTGCGACCAGCCGGTGTTCTCGGCGAAGCTCGGACTGTAGATCGCGCCCCACGTCCAGCTGTCCGAAGTCTCGGGCTGGAGGTTCGCGTTGCCGCCGGTCGCGACCGAGATCTGCGGATTGCGCTGCGTGAAGCCGGCCGGCACGCCGAGCTGCGCGCAGTTCGCGGCGAGCTGGCCGGACGCATCGCTGCACGGATCGAGAATCGTCGCGTCGAAGCGCGATACCGATCCGAACAGCTCGCCGATCGACGGCGCGCGGAAACCTTCCGCCCAGGTCGCGCGCAGCGTCAGATCGTCGACGACCTGCCAGCGCAAACCGACCTTGTTGTTCGTCGTCGAGCCGAACGTCGAGTAATCGGAGTAGCGCGACGCGAAGCTCAAGTCGAGCGCCTTGATCGCCGTGATGTCGGCGAGCAGCGGCGCGTTGAGCTCGATGTAGTACTCATCGACGCTGTAGTCGCCGCGCGTCGGCGTCGACGGCACGCCGTTCGAGTCGCCAGCGGTCACGATCGAGTCCGGCGTGTAGTAGCCGCTGAGATGCCGGTGCTCGTAACCCGCCGCGGCGGTCAGCTCGCCGGCCGGCAGCTTGAAGAGATCGCCCGAGATGTTCGCCGTCCACATCTCCAGCTTCTGGTCGCTGCGGTCGTTCTCGGTGAACAGGATGTAATTCAGCATGTCCTGTGTGATCGTGCCGGGACCGCCGAAGATATTGAGCGGCACGCACGGCGCCGTGCACGCGCCGACCGGGCCGAGCGCGTTCATGATGTGGCGGATGTTGTACGTGCCGGTGACGTTCTGCTCGGCCTTGTTGTCGGCGTCGGCGTAATTGACGTCCCAGTTGAAATTATTCGCGCCGATCGTGAATGCGCCGGTGAGGCCGGTCGCGATGTAGCGCGTGTCGACCGACTGCTTGAAGATGCGCGGACCGCCCTCGACCGGACGGCGGCCGATGAACATGTTCGGATCGTTCGGATCGAGCGTGATGCCGAACGGGTTGTACGGATTCGTCACGTCGACGCCGACCGTGTCCGCGAGTCCGCCGGTGCCGGCGCCGGGTCCGAGGAAGATCGGCTCGGGCGCGGCCTGGTTGGTCGAATCGCGCGTGTTGTAGAGCGCCTTGGCGTACCAGTTGATGCTGTCGGTGATGTGGTACGTGCCCTGCGCGAAGATTCCGGTGCGCTCGGACGGCGTCAGCAGCAGGTTGTACGGCGCATAGTTGAAGCGGTCGGCCGTCGAGAACTGGTGGTAGCCGTCCGGGAACGATTGCAGGCCGCTGCCCGGCGCGACGCCGTTCGCCGTGATGTCGCAGACGCCGTCGGGGCAGAGGCCGCCGTAATCGATGCCGCCAGGCGTCGAGAAGTCGACGCGCGTGAACGGTGTGCCCGAGCTCCAGCTCGCCGGATTCGGCACGCCGCCGATGCCCGGCGTCGCATAGCGCGACTGCGACCAGTCGGCCGAGCTGACGCGATGCTGGTCGTAATGGCTGATATCGGCGAAGAACTCGTAGCGATCGCTGCTGCCGCCGAACGAGACGTTGCCGGACCAGGTCTTGCCGTCGCCGACCGAATAGTCACCGGCGTAGAGCTTGAGGCCGAAGCCGTCCTGCTTCTTCTTCGTGATGATGTTGATGACGCCGGCGATCGCGTCGGAGCCGTACAGCGAGGACGCGCCGTCCTTCAGGATCTCGATGCGATCGACGATGCTCGCCGGGATCGTGTTGAGATCGACCGCGGCCGAGACGCCCGACGCGGACGACTCGTTGACCCAGCGCAATCCATCGACGAGCACGAGCGTGCGCTTCGCGTTGAGGTTGCGCAGCGAGATCGTCGTCGAGCCCGAGCCGACGCCGCCGCCGTCGGGCGGAAAGCCGAAGTTGCCGGCCGAATTGAATTTCGTGTTGAGCGAAGAGCCGCTCACTGTCAGCTGCTGGATCACGTCGCCGATCGAGCCGAGGCCGGTCGCCTCGATGTCCTTCGACGTGATCGTCAGCACCGGCGTCTGGCCCTCGACCTCGGCCTTCTTGATGCGCGAACCGGTGACTTCGATCGCCTGCAGTTTCTGCACGTCGTCGCCGCCGCGCTCCTGCGCCTTCGCCGGAATCGCGAGCAGCCCCGACAGGGCCGCGCCAGCTGCCAGCGCCACCGACAGGCGCCGGATATGACCGCGTGATTTCATGACCTTCTCTCCCGCTTCGGAAATGTCGAAACAGCCGATGCCCGGCCGGCCCGCTCGCGGGTCCCCTCCCCGCAGCAAACGTCAAGAAAATGTAAAACAATCGTTCTAATTTAGCTAGGGCTGCCCCGTTGCGCATCCGGTCGCAATGCGCTTGCGGTTCTTGAGGGCTCGCTTGCTTCCGGTCGGCATGGCCAAGCCATTCGGACGGTCGCGTTACACTTCGGGCCGAGGTTGCCGAATACCGTCCCCGAATGCCGATCGATGCCCTGCCGCGCGGAGCGCGGCGCCTGCTTCTTGCGCTGATCCTCGGATGCGTCGCGCTGCCGGCCCCGGCACAGGAGCGCGCGAACGAGCGCGAGGCGTTCCGCTCGGCCTACGCGGCCGCGACGCGCAATCCGCCGGGCGACTGGAAAAAGCTCGCGGTCGGCCTCGAACGCTATCCGTTGTATCCGTATCTCGAAGCGGCCGTGCTGCGCCGCAACATCTCCAAGGCGTCGCGCGCCGACGTCGAGCGATTCCTCGCGCGCTGGCCGGGCTCGCTGCCCGAGAGCGACGTTCGCGAGGCGTACCTTCGCGAGCTCGCGCGCCGCGGCGACTGGGTTTCGTTTCGCTCGTTCTGGAAAGGCAGCCGCGACCGCGATCTCCAGTGCGATGCGTTGCAGGCGCGGCTCGCCGCCGGCGAGAAGCTCGATTTCGAAACCGACATCGCGCCGATCTGGTCGAATCCGCGCACGTTGCCGGGCGCGTGCGACGGCATGCTCGCCGCGATCCGCGCGAATGGACTTCTCACCGACGCGCGTGTCTGGGAACGTCTTTCCAACGCGGCCGCAGGCGGCAACGCCGAGAGCGCGGCAGCGGCGGCGGCGCTGCTCGAAGGCAGCGACCGCGAAGCAGCCGAGCGCATCGTCGGCGCGGTGAGGAATCCCGCGACGACGCTCGCGAAAGCCGACCAGTGGCCCGACGATCTTCGTGCGCGCGACGCGATCGCGTATGGCCTCGCGCGTTACGCACGCCGCGACAGCGCGTCCGCCGAAACGCTGTGGGCAAAGCTCGGCGACCGCTTCAAGTGGGACCAGGCGCAGAAAGATCGCGCGCTGAACGCGCTCGCCGTGTACCGCTCGACGAGCTATTCGCCCGATGCGCTCGCGCGGCTGAAGGCGCTGCCGGATTCCGCCAAGGACGACGCGAGCCGCGAATGGCACGTGCGCATCGCGCTCGCGGCTACCGACTGGAACGAGACGCTGGCCGCGCTCGACGATCTCTCCGCGACGCAGAAGGCCGATTCGCGCTGGCGCTATCTGCGTGCTCGCGTGCTGAGCAAGCTCGATCGCAAGAACGACGCCGCGCCGATCTTCGCGGACGTCGCGCGCGAAGCGAGCTTCCACGGTTTCCTCGCCGCAGACTGGATCGGCGCTCCGTATGCGATCTGTCCGCGCACGCTCGCCGCCGATCCTGTCGCCGAGAAATCGATCGCGAATCAGGGCGATCTCGCGCGCGCGTTCGAGTTCCACGCGCTCGGCATGCTGCCCGAGGCGCGACGCGAATGGGATTTCGCGTTGAGAAAGCTCGGTGATTCCGAAAAGCGCCTCGCCGCCGATCTCGCATTCCGGCAGGGCTGGTACGACCGCGCGGTATTCCTCTATTCCGCCGATCCCGAAACGCAGCGGCTCTACGAGCAGCGCTTTCCGCTCGCGCTCGAGACGCGCGTCAAGCGCGAAGCCGACGACGCGGACATCGATCCGGCCTGGGCCTACGCGATCATCCGCGCCGAAAGCGCATGGATGACCGACGCGCATTCGCACGCGGACGCTTACGGCCTGATGCAACTTTTGCCCGGCGTCGCGAAGCAGCTCGCGAAGAGCGAGAAGCTCTCGTACAACCGGCCGAGCGATCTCTTCGATCCCGCGCTCAACATCGAGCTCGGCACGCGCTATCTCGGCCGCATGGCCGATCGTTACGACGGCAGTCCGTGGCTCGCGAGCGCGGCCTACAACGCCGGCGAAGCTCCGGTCGGACGCTGGCTCGACGCGCGCGGCGCGCTCGATCCCGATTTCTTCATCGAGACGATTCCGTACAAGGAGACGCGCGAATACGTCGCTCGCGTGCTCGCCTTCAGCGTGATCTACGACTGGTGCATGCACGGAAAAGCGCTCGCCTTGTCCGCGCGCATGCCGCGCTTCGGACAGACGTATGCGCCGCCGACCGACGCGACGCCGCGCAAGGGCGTAGTCTGTGCGCCCGAGACCGCTCCTGCCGCATCGGCGACGGCACCTGTCGCACCCGCGCCGTGAGAGCGGAAGCCACTTTTTCGAGGGACATTCGATGAGACCGCAGCGCATCGTGATCCTCGGCGGCACCGGTTTCGTCGGCAGCCATCTCGTGCCGCGCCTCCAGGCGGACGGCCATTCGATCAAGGTGCTCTCGCGCAATCGCGAGCAGCATCGCGCGCTCACGGTGCTGCCGCGCGTCGATGTCGTCACTGTCGACGTCGACGATCGCGCGAAGCTGCGCGCCGCGATCGCGGGCGCCGACGCCGTCGTCAATCTCGTCGGCATCCTCAACGAGCGCGGCAGCGACGGCAGCGGATTCCGCAAGGCGCACGTCGAGCTGACCGCGAGCGCGATCGCCGCGTGCGAATCCGAAGGCGTCGCGCGGTTCGTGCAGATGAGCGCGCTCCGTGCCGGCGAAGGCGAGAGCCGCTATCTCAAGACACGCGGCGAAGCGGATCGGCGCGTCGAGGCCTCGCGGCTCGCCTGGACGATCTTCCGGCCTTCGGTGATCTTCGGGCCCGGCGACGGACTCTTCTTCCGCTTCGCGAGACTTCTCGGCATGACGCCGGTGCTGCCGCTCGCGCGAGCGCACGCGAAGTTCGCGCCGGTCTACGTCGGCGACGTCAGCGAAGCGATCGCGCGCGCGCTCCTGCATCCGCACACGGCCGCGCACACGTACGAACTGTATGGTCCGCGCACGATCGAGCTCGGCGAGCTCGTGCGCTGGACGGCCGAGCTGATGGGCAAGCGGCGCTGGATCATTCCGCTGCCGGATTCGCTCGGCTATCTGCAAGCCGCGATCGGCGAATGGCTGCCGGGAAAACCTATTTCGCGCGACAACTTCCGCTCGCTGAAGCTCGATTCGGTCGGCACCGAGGACGGCCTCGCGGCGCTCGGCATCGTCGCGACGCCGATGGACGTCGTGATGCCGCCGCTCCTGCGCGGCGAGAACCGGCAGCGCGAGCTCGATCGCTTCCGCGAGATGCACTCGTGAACCGCGTGGCGGCTCGCGAACACCGGAACTCGTAAGTATTTTCTTTGCTCGTCATCCCGGCGAAGACCGGGATCCGCCTTGAAACTCCGCAATCTGGATCCCGGCCTTCGCCGGGATGACGCGAAAATGGCTCGACGCGATGACGAAAACGCCATACCGGCGCGCTCTGGCAGAATCCCCGCATGCGAACCTATCTCGTCGGCGGCGCGGTACGCGACCGGTTGCTCGGACGGCCGGTCGTCGATCGCGACTACGTCGTCGTCGGCGCGACGCCCGAGGAGATGACACGCCGCGGTTTCCGCCCGGTCGGCCGCGATTTTCCGGTGTTCCTGCATCCCGAGACGCACGAAGAGCATGCGCTCGCGCGTACCGAGCGCAAAAGCGGACGCGGCTATCACGGCTTCGTCTTCGACACCGATCCTTCCGTCACGCTCGAGCAGGATCTCGCGCGCCGCGATCTCACGATCAACGCGATCGCCGAGGATGAAGACGGAAACCTGATCGATCCGTACGGCGGCGCGCGCGACATCGAAGCGCGCGTGCTGCGCCACGTCTCGCCCGCGTTCGGGGAGGACCCCGTGCGCGTGCTGCGCGTCGCGCGTTTCGCCGCCCGCTTTTCGCCACTCGGGTTTCGCATCGCGGACGAGACGCT
>DASZWL010000026.1:0-2974 GCA_035546695.1 Rhodanobacteraceae bacterium
CCGGCTTTCGCCGGAATGACGTGACGGCTGGTCACTTCCCTATTTTGCTTATCGCGACATTTTGCTTATCGCGACGTGAAGAGCCGAGCGATGCGCTGAAACAGGCCGCGCTTCGGTTGCGCCGCGATCGGCATCGCGGGCACGTTCTGCGCCGTTTCGGCACGAGGCCCGCGTTCGCTGCGCGGCGGACGATCGGCGCGTGGTGCGCGCTCGGGACGCGGACGTTGTTCGGTCCCGCGATCACCGCGCGCGGAACGATCGGCAGGCTTCGCGCTCGCGTGATTCGGATTCGCGGCCGCGACGGCGTTCTCGCCGTTGCGGCGATTGCGCCCGCGTCCGCCGCGGCGACGGCGCTTGCGTGGTGCATCGCCGGTTGCGGGTGTCGCAGCAGCAGACGATGCAGCGTCGTTCGCGATCGCGCCGGATTCGCCGGTCGCGCTCGCTTCGGCTCGGGCACGCGGCGCTTCGCTGCGCGGCGCGCGCTCGCGACGCGGACCGCGATCTCCGGCCCGGCCGTCACGCGCGTGTCCGCCGTGCGAATGCGGCCCGCGCGAACGCGACGAAGCACCGGCTTTCGGCGGCGCGCCGGCCGTGTTGCGCGCATCGTCGGCGCTCGTGTCCTCGTCGGCCGCTTTCGCGCGCTCGCGACGAGGCGGTGCGGCGAGCAATTCGGGCTCGATGCGCTCGACCGGGATCTTCTGCTCGATGTACGTCTCGATGTCGGGCAACGCCATCGCGTAGAGATCGCAGGCGAAGCTGATCGCGTCGCCTTCGGCGCCGAGGCGCGCGGTGCGGCCGATGCGGTGCACGTAATCCTCGGCATCCTGCGGCAGGTCGTAGTTGAAGACGTGCGAGACGTCGGGAATGTGGAGGCCTCGCGCGGCGACGTCGGTCGCGACGAGGAGCTCGATCTCGCCGCGCTGGAACTTCGCGAGCAGCCGCTCGCGCTTGGCCTGCGGCACGTCGCCCGAAAGCGTCGCGACCGCGTGGCCTTGGTGCTCGAGCGCGCGCGTGACTTTCTCGGCCGCGATCTTCGTGTTGACGAAGACGATGCTGCGATGCGCGTCGATGCGCGAGAGAAGGCCGATCAGGAGCGGCAGCTTCTCTTCCTTCGCCGGGAAATAGACGACCTGGCGCACGCGCGTCGCCGTGACCGTCTCGGCTTCGACCGTGAGCTTGTCCGGACTGTTCATGTGCTCGTACGCGAGCTCGAGCACGCGATGCGAGAGCGTCGCCGAGAACAACATGCTCTGGCGCTGCTCGCGCGGCGGCATGCGTCGCAGGAGAAACCGGATGTCCTTGATGAAGCCGAGATCGAACATGCGGTCGGCTTCGTCGATGACGAGCGCCTCGATGCCGCGGAACGAGAACACGTGCTGCTTCAGGTAATCGATCAGGCGGCCCGGCGTCGCGATGATGATGTCGCAGCCGGCGCGCAGCATCTCCCGCTGCTTGTCGTAGTCGACGCCGCCGTAGATCAGCGCCGAGCGAAGGCCGGTGTCGCGGCCGATGTTGCGGAAATCCTTGTCGATCTGGATCGCGAGCTCGCGCGTCGGCGCGAGGATCACCGCGCGCGGATCGGTCAGCTTTCGGTCCGGCACGGCCGGCTGCGTCAGGAGGCGGTTCAGCACCGCGACGAGGAACGCGGCGGTCTTGCCGGTGCCGGTCTGCGCCTGGCCGGCGACGTCGCGGCCGGCGAGCGCGATTGGCAGCGTCAGCGCCTGGATCGGCGTGCAGCGGACGAAGCCTGCGGCGTGCAGGCCGGACAGAAGGCTCGGGTGCAGATCGAAACTGTCGAAAAAAATGTCGGTGAGCGGTTGGTGAGACATGAATGATGAGCGTCGCAATTCCGATCGCTCCGTCGGCCATGCGCCGGCGCCTGGATCGGTGGGCCGCCGATGGCGGCTCGGGCGAGATCGCTTGAGAGATTCCTTTGGCTGTTGCGGTGAATGGCGGCGCATCCGGCGGACGCGCGCGTCGTGCTTTCATCTCGACGCGTCCGTTCCGGATCGCGCGAGGCCCTGACTACGTGAACAACTGGTGTCGCCGCGGCGACGTTGCAAGCGTTCGGCGCGTCCGGCCTTGCAACCGGCCCGCCGATCCCCACCTTGCGTGCCTTGGCCGATTCGGCTGAAATGGGCCGTGCCTTTCGCACCCTTGGCATTTCCAGTCCGGCGCCGCCGGCCCAAGTGTAGCCCAAGCGCGCCGACAGCGCGCAAAAAGGCTTCCGGAGCCGGACCTTCCGCAATTCCTGGAGAATTCCCGTGAGCGAGCATATTGCACACGTCACCGACGATCAGTTCGAGGACAAGGTGCTGAAATCCTCGGACCCGGTCCTGGTCGATTTCTGGGCCGAATGGTGCGGGCCGTGCAAGATGATCGCGCCGATCCTCGACGATCTCGCGGCGAGCTACCGCGGCCGCCTCAAGGTCGCCAAGGTCAACATCGACCACAACCAGAAGACGCCGCGCAACTACAACGTGCGCGGCATCCCGACGCTGATGATCTTCAAGGACGGCAAGGTCCAGGCGACGCAGATCGGCGCGGTCTCGAAGACGCAGCTGACGCAGATCATCGACAAGGCGATCGGTCCCGCGCCGGCGTTGAAAGCCGGCTGATCGCCCAGACGTTCAGCAAGACGGCGCGGGCGACGGGCGAAAGGCTCGTCGCTCCGGTTCATCGAAAAGCGCCGAGGAAGCCGCTTCACCGACTGTAGACGCGCGCGGGCGCCCGGTGCTAAGTTTAGGTCAGCGCATGGAGCGGCTCCGCTCCGCCTCCCGCTTCATACCCACTTTTCTTCTTCCCTCCAGCTTCACCATAACGGCGCCCAGCGAGGTTTGCCCGTGTCCGAAAACGAAAACAGTGAAAACGGCGGCAACGCCGTGGCCGAAGGCCGTTCCCCATCCCGTCAGCGCGAGCGCGCAGCTCAGCAGGATTCCGCACCCCAGCAAGATGCGGCGCCGCAGGAAGCGCG
>DASZWL010000027.1:0-8805 GCA_035546695.1 Rhodanobacteraceae bacterium
GCGGCAGCGCGAGCGTGCCGGCCGCGAGCGCCGCGCGCGTCGCGGCCGACGAGGCGATCTCGCGCGCACGCGATTCGGGGCTGCGGCTCTTGTGCTCGCTCGTGTCCGGCACTTCGCCGGCGATGTCGAGGATCGCGAGCGTCAGCCGCTCGACGAGTCGTTGCGGCGCGTCGATGCGCCGGGCGGGGACGTGTTTCGTCATCGAGGCTTCGTCATCGCGTGCTCAGTGCCGCTTGAAGTATTGCACTTCGCGCTCGTGCTGCTCGGCCTTCGCGCGCGTCGAGAACGTGCCGAGGTTGCGGCGCTTGCCGGTCTTCGGATCGACCTTGCGCGAGTAGAGGCGGTACTCGCCCGATTTCAGCTTGCGGATCATCGTCCGTGCTCCTGCGACGGGCCGTCAAGCGTCTCCGGCGAGCGCTGCATGCGGGCTGAAGCGGCGCGGTCGCGTTTCGATGCCGTGCAACTTGCGGCTCGTACCTTTACGCCGCCTCCCCGCCCGGCCCGCGATTTTGCTTTGCTCGTCATCCCGGCGAAGGCCGGGATCCAGTTTGTAGAGCTTCAGAGGCTGGATTCCGGCCTCCGCCGGAATGACGAGCGAAGAAAGATTTCACGAAGAGAGCGTTCAACCTTCTTGCGAGACGCACCCTGCTAATCGCCCGCGAGCGCCGCCCAGAGCTCTCGACGGACGCGCGCGAGCCGCGGCTTCAGCGTCATGCGCGCGCTCGTCGTCGAGGTGCGTTCGAGATGCGCGCGCAGGAGGACGCGCATCGGCGGCGTGCCGTGGCGTTGCACGGCATCGGCGAGATCGCCCGCGCCGTCGAGCGCCGCGGCGATCGCGAGATGGGTGATCTCATGCTCGCGAACATCGAGCAGCTCGCGGCGAAGCTGTCGCCGGAGCTGCTCGCCCGCGGCTGCGTCGAGACGATGCGCGGCGGCCGCGCGCCGCAGCAGCGCAAGCGGCAGCGCGAGATGCGCGGCGAGCGCGCCGGTCGCCGCGGCGAGCTCGGCCGCGATCGCTTCGAGCCGGTCGATCTCGCCGCTCCGTCGCGCGATGCGCTCCCAGGCGTCGACGAGCAGCGCGATGCGCAGGCGCTCGTGATACGAAGGCGCTGGCCGGTAGCGCGCGGGCCGCGCCTCGTTGCCGCGTACGAATTCCCAGCGCGCATCGAGGCAGGGCCGCAGCGCTTCGTCGTCGAGACGCTCGATCGCGCGGCCGGTGTCGCGAAGGCGCGCGACGAGGCATTCGTCGAGCGTCGCGTGCATCGGGAGTCCGAACACGAGCAGGCGCAGCGGCTTCGCGACGGCCCAGCCGCTCATCGCGAGGCAGCGCGCGAAGTCGGCTTCGAGCGCGTCGAGCTGCGTTCCGATCTGGCGGCGCGAGGCTTCGCCGTCGCGAAACGTCGCCATCGCGCAAAGACGCAGCGTCGCGGGCGAGGGGTCGGCGGATCGATCGGCGATGACCACGATCGAAAATATATCTCACATAAACGCCATTTTCATAATGGGTGGTTAAGCAGGCGACGCAACCCTAGCTTTCCGCGCCATGTCGCCGGATGAGTTGCAGCAGCGATTGGGGCTGGTCATCCGCCGCCATCGCGAAAATCTGAAGTACACGCAGGAAGATTTCGCCGGGGCGGCCGACATCCATCGGACGTACTACAGCAACATCGAGCGCGGCGTGCAGAACTTCTCGCTCGGGTATCTCCTGAAGGTCGCGCTCGTGCTCGACGTGCCGATCTCGGTGCTGTTCAGGGAAGCCGAGACGCTCGACTGGCCGAGCGCCGTCAGGGAGCCGCATTCGCCGCCGCGCGTCGGCCGTCCGCCGGGGCGCAAATCGCGCTGGCGGATGTGATTTCGACTCGACCCCTCGATGTCGCCTCTCCCGCTTGCGGGAGAGGCCGCGCCGAAGGCGCGGGTGAGGGCAAGCTTGAGACGACGTACCAAGGCTTCCCTCATCCGCCTGCCGGCACCTTCTCCCGCAAGCGGGAGAAGGGATCGGAACCAAGGTTCGTGCAAACCGGAGTTCCGAAAGCAGGGCCTGCAAATCGCCGCGCTCAGAACGCGCGCAGGATCTCGTCGGCGCCGCGCTCGCGCAGTGTTTCGGCGACGCGTTCGCCGAGCGCTTGCGGATCCTCCGCAGGCCCGGTCGCGTCGGCGCGGATCAGGCGTCCCGTTGCCGCGTCGCCGACGAGACCCCAGAGCGCGAGGCCGTGCTCGATCTCGATGCAGTAGCCCGCGACCGGCACCGTGCAGCTTCCGTGCAGGCGAAGGTTCATCGCGCGCTCGGCGGCGACGCAGCGTGAAGTTGCCGCGTCGGCGAGCGGAGCGACGAGCGCGATCGTCGCCGCGTCGGCGGCGCGGCACTCGATCGCGATCGCACCCTGCGCGACGGCCGGCAGCCACGTCGGCGGCGCGAGCCGTGCGCGGATCCGTGCGCCGAGTCCGAGGCGATCGAGGCCGGCGCAGGCGAGCACGATCGCGTCGTAATCGCCGGCGTCGAGCTTCGCGAGCCGCGTGTTGACGTTGCCGCGAAGATCGAGCGGCACGAGATCGGGACGCAGCGCGCGAAGCTGCGCCTGACGCCGCAGCGACGACGTACCGACGCGCGCGCCGCGCGGCAACTCGTCGAGCCGCGCATACGCATTGCCGATGAACGCATCGGCCGCATCGGCGCGCTCGAGCACGGCGCCGATCGTGAAGCCGGCATCGAGCTCCATCGGCACGTCCTTCAGCGAATGCACGGCGATGTCGGCGCGATGATCGAGCATCGCGGTCTCGAGCTCCTTGAGGAAAAGCCCCTTGCCGCCGATCGTCGCGAGCGGACGATCGACGATGTCGTCGCCGCGCGTCGTCATCGGCACGAGCTCGATCGCAAGATCGGCGTGCTGCGCGCGCAATCGCGACGCGACGTGCTCGGCCTGCCAGAGCGCGAGCGCGCTCTTGCGCGTCGCGATGCGCAGCGTTCTCACAGCGAGCGCACCAGCTTGCGCAGCGCCGGCAGGTTGCGCCGGCTGACTTCGAGCGGCGCCGCCGCGCCTTCGACGCGCGCGAGCACGCGTCCGTCCGCCGCGCGGTCGAGACCGGCGAGGCGCGCGAGCGCGACGAGGCAGTTGCGATGGATGCGTACGAAGCGATCGCCGAACTCGTCTTCGAGCGCGGTCAGCGGCTCCTCGATCAGCACTTCGCCTTTCGCGTGATGGACGACGACATATTTGTCCTCGGCGAGGAGATACGCGATCTCGCCGACCGGCACGAGCACGAGGCTGCCGCGCACGCGTGCGCAGAGATGGCTGCGGCGGCGGCCGGGCTCGGCGCTCTCGATCTTGCGCACGATCACGCCGGCGAGGCGCTCGGCTTTCGCGATCGCGGCGCGCAGGCGCTCGATGCGGATCGGCTTGACGAGATAGTCGACCGCGTTCGCCTCGAACGCGGCGAGCGCGTGATCCTCGTACGCGGTGCAGAAGACGATGGCCGGCGGCGCTTCGAGCGTCGCGAGATGGCGCGCGCATTCGAGCCCGTCCATGACCGGCATGCGGATGTCGAGCAGCACGAGATCGGGCTTCAGCGCGAGCGCCGCGTCGAGCGCGTCGAGCCCGTTGCCGGCGTGGCCGGCGACGTCGACGCCGTCGATGTCGGCGACGAGCGCGACGAGTCGCTCGCGCGCGAGAGGTTCGTCGTCAACGATGAGTGCTTTCATGGAGCTCCGCATCGGGAAGGCGCACCGTCACCGCATATTCGCCGCCGCCGGATTCGACGCGCAGCTCGCCGCGGGGTCCGAAATGGTACCCGATGCGCGCGCGGACGTTGGCGAGCGCATGGCCGTTGCGCGCCGGCGCGGCATCGGGCGGCAGCGGATTCGTGATGACGATCTCGACGTGGTCGGGCGCGCGCCGTCCCGCGATGCGGATCGTGCCGCCATCGGCGAGCGGCTGGATGCCGTGATAGATCGCGTTCTCGACGAGTGGTTGCAACAGAAGGCGCGGCAGCGGCAGATCGCGCGGCAGCGCGGCGACGTCGGTCTCGATACGCAGGCGATCGCCGAGCCGGAGTTTCTCGATGCGAAGGTAGTGGTCCATGAGATCGAGCTCCTCGCCGAGCGTGCCTTGCGATCGCTCGCTGCCGAGCGCCGCGCGGAAGAGATCGGCGAGATCCTCGACCGTCTGCTCGGCCTCGGCCGGGCGCGTGCGGATCAGGCTCGCGATCGTGTTCATGCTGTTGAAGAGAAAATGAGGCCGGATGCGCGCCTGCAACGCATCGACCTGCGCTTTCGACGCGGCCTCGACGCGCTCCTGCCATTGCTCGAGCACGAAGAGATAGCGCAACAGCGCCGCCGAGATCAGTGCCGCGATCGCGGCGTTGCCGCCGAGGAAGCGCGCGCCGTCGGCGGAACCCGCGGCGAGACCGAGACCGAGCGCGACGTCGATCTGCCAGACGACCGCGCTGCCGAGCAGCGTCACCGCGATCGACAGCAGCCAGGCGATTCCGAACGCGACGCGCGTCGGCTGTCGCGCGAGCGTCTGACGCAGCGAGCACAGCACGACGACGTTGAGCAGCGCGAGCCATTGCACATAGACCGACGCGACGCCGAGCCGCGGCAGCCACGCGCGCCCCGACGCATCGGGCGCGAGCACGACGACGAGCGCGACGAGCTCGGCGACGATCATGACCGCGAACAGCGTCGGCAGGCTGCAGAATTCGGGCAGTCCGCGGCGTGGCGTCGCTTCGTTCATTGGGTCTTGCACCTCCCCCGACGCAAGCGTGGCCGTCATCCCGGCGAAGGCCGGGATCCAGCTTTCCGATCCATCGAACCCTGCGACTATCCTACGCCGACCGCGGGCCCTGCTCCGGGACCACGAAACCATAGGGTGGGCTTCAGCCCACCGCTTTGGCTTCGATGCGATGCAAGAGCCAAGGACGGTGGGCTGAGGCCCACCCTATGCGAAATGTATGGATGTGCGCTTCAGGCGGCTTGGCGAAGACGACCGCCGAGCCAGGCGCGAAGGTCGGCGATCTCCTCGAGGCAGACCTGATGCGCCATCGGATAGCTGTGCCATTCGACCGCGTAGCCGAGCGCGGTCAGCGCATCGCGGCTCAGCTTGCCGAGCCTCACGTCGACGATCGGATCATGCTCGCCGTGCGCCATGAAGATCGGCACGTCCGCATTCGCCGTGCTGCGCTCGGCGGCCGTCGTCGCATCGAGCGGCAGGTACGTCGACAGCGCGACGATTCCGCCGAGCCGCGCCGCATGACGCACGCCGCCCGCGAGCACGATCGCGCCGCCCTGCGAGAAGCCGGCGAGGATCACGCGCTCCGGCGCGATGCCGCGCTCGCCCTCGCGCGCGATCAACGCATCGAGCGAAGCGATCGATTCGCAGATGCCGGCGACGTCCTGTCGAGCCGCGATCTGCGCTCCGAGAACGTCGTACCAGGCGCGCATGGGCATGCCGCCGTTGATCGTGACGGGCCTGACCGGCGCGTGCGGAAACACGAAGCGGAGCGGAGGCCAGGCGCGATCGACGAGCTCGGGAACGATCGGCGCGAAATCGTTGCCGTCGGCGCCGAGGCCATGCAGCCAGACGATCGCGTGGCGCGGGTTCGGGGCGGTTTCGAGTTCGACGGTTTCGAGGGACAAAGGAAATCTCCGGACGGTAGAGGATGATATCCGCCGTTCCGGCGAAAAGTGGAGTTCGTGACCGGACGGATTTTGCGGATGCCGAATGTCCGATCTTCGTCTCCATACCGAAGACGGACATCAGGATTGGACGATTCCTCCATGCCGAATTTTCGTCGTTCCCGCGAAAGCGGGAACCTAGCGCCTTCGCCCTCCGTGCACGAAGCGAAAGGCGCTGGATCCCCGCATTCGCGGGGACGACGAGAAGTGGAATCTGCCAAGCCGTCCGCGAATTCGTTCCACCGAAGCGGAAGCGGAACGCATCCGCGTGCTAGCGTCGACGATCCCGGATACGTCGAAGAGGGATCGCCATGTCCGCCACGCGCCTCGCCTGCGCGCTGCTCGCGCTGTCGGCATCGCTCGCCGGCGCCGCGACGCGCGACGATTTTCTCTACGGCAACGCCGACGACGGCAGCAATCTGCCGTTCCGCTATTTCGTCCCGCCGGATTACGACGGCGCGACGGCGTATCCCGTGATCCTGTTCCTGCACGGCTCGGGCGAGCGCGGCAGCGACAACGAGGCGCAGCTCAACAACAACGCGAATGGCGCGATGCGCCTTCTCGACGACGACAACCTCGCACTGCAACCGGTCTTCATGATCGCGCCGCAGTGTCCGACCGACGGGTGGTGGAGCGGCGGCACGCTCGCGAGCGCGATCCACATCGTCGATCAGCTTTCGACGACGTACGACATCGACCCCGATCGCGTCTACGTCACCGGTCTTTCGATGGGCGGCATGGGCACATGGAGCGCGGTGACGTCGCAGCCGGACAGATTTGCCGCCGCCGTGCCGATGTCCGGCAACGGCGACACGAATCCGGCCGGCACGGTCGCCGGCATCCCGATGTGGTTCTTCCACGCGGCGAACGACGGCACGGTCGGCGTCGCGGGGTCTGACGATCTCGTCGCCGCGCTGCGCAACGCCGGCGGCAACGTGATCTACACGCGTTACGATACCGGCGGGCACGGCATCTGGCCGGTCGCGTACACGCATCCGCTGTTGTTCCCCTGGATCGTCTCGCAGCAGCGCGGGCTGCCGGGCACGAGCGCGCCGCCGGTGCTGCGCATCGAATCGCCGACCGATCAATCCGGCTGGACGACCGAGGACGCGACGATCGATCTCGCGGGCAGCGCCGATCACGGCGGCGAGGCGATCGAATCGGTCGCGTGGGATCGTCTCGGCGGCGACGGCGGAACCGCAACCGGCACGACGAGCTGGAGCGTCGACGCGATTCCGCTCGACGAAGGCGAAAACCTGATCCGCGTGATCGCGACCGCGCCGAGCCTCCACGACGCGTACGGCGGCCACACGACGTTCAACGACGCGATTCGCGTGAACCGCGCGGGTCCGCCGCCTCCGCCGGGGACGATCGTCGCCGCGATCAACGCGGGCGGCGCGGCGTATACGGCGAGCGACGGCACCGAATACGCGGCCGACAACGCGTTCGAGGGCGGAGCGGTGCAGGTGTCGAACGTCGATGTCGCGAACACCGACGACGACACGCTCTTCAACGACTGGCGCTACGGCAACTTCCGCTATCACATTCCGGTGTATCCCGGCCGCTACACGGTCGAGCTCGATTTCGCCGACACGTACAACACGGCGACGGGGCAGCGCATCTTCGATGTCGCGATCGAAGGCACGCCGGTATTGAGCAATTTCGACATCATCGCCGAAGCCGGCGCGAACACGGCGACCGTTCGCGTGTTCGACGTCGATGTGAGCGACGGCGTGCTCGACATCGCGCTGACGAACGGCGACGTCGGCAACGCGCGGCTCGATGCGTTCCGCGTGATTCGCGGCGATGACGATGCGGTGTTTGTGGACGGGTTCGACGCGCAGTGACGGGGAGGTGTCGCGAGCTTGCCCTCATCCGCCTGCCGGCACCTTCTCCCGCGAAGCGGGAGAAGGGAGATTTTCCGGGACGCTGCGCAAGGTGACCTAATAAACCTTTCTCCCGCGAAGCGGGAGAAGGTGCCGGCAGGCAAATGAGGGCAAGCCCGCGAAACCTTCCACGCCGCACCGCTGACTTTCGGCGCATGGGCCGGGCTGCACGCCTCCGCTATCCTGCGCGCTTTGCCTCGCGGAGATCCCCATGCAGCGCGCCCCGCTCGCCGCTCTCGTCGCCTTCCTCGTCTTCGCCGCTGCGCCCGCGCAAGCGATCACGCTCGAGCAGGCGATGGCCGACCCCGACTGGATCGGCGCGCCGGTCCAGCATCCGTACTGGAGCGTCGACGGCAAGAGCCTTTACTACTCGCTGAAGGAAAAAGGCTCGCCGGTGCGCGATCTGCATCGCGTCGACATTGCGAGTGGCGCCGATACGCTGATCGACGCGAATGCGATGACGAATGCCGACGGCGCCGATCCGGTCTACGACCGCACGTATTCGCGCGGCGCGTTCGTCCGCAATGGCGACGTTTTCATCCGCGATGTCGCGAGCGGACGCCTGACGCAGGTGACGCGCACGGCCGAGCACGAAAGCTCGCCGGAGTTCTCCGCCGACGGCCGCGCGCTGCATTACCGGAGAGGCAGCGACTGGTTCACGTACGACATCGCCTCCGGCGTCGGCGGGCCCGCGGCGATCGTCAAGGCCGAGAAGGATCCCGACGCGAAGAAGCCCGACGATCTCGGCGCGCTGCAGCTGAAGTTCTTCTCGACGTTGCGCACGATCAAGAGCGATCGCGATGCGCAGAAGCAGCACGACGAGGAATTCTCGAAAGCCGACGCGAGCCGCGCGCCCAAGCCGTTCTATCTCGGCGACGACGTAAAGATCGAAGGTACTTCGTTCGGTCCCGACGGACGCTGGATGCTCGTCTTCACGACGCCGAAGAGCTACGACAAGGGCCGCATCGGCAAGCTGCAGCATTTCGTGACCGAATCGGGTTACGAGGAGCAGGAAGACGAGCGCACGCGCGTCGGCCGCAACGATCCCGCGCCGCAGTCGATCGTGCTGCTCGATCTCGCTGCGCACGAAGAGTACAAGCTCGCGATCGACGCGCTGCCCGGCATCAAGGACGATCCTTTGAAGGCGATCCGCGAGGAGAACGCGAAAGCGAAGTTCGCCGACGAAAAATCCGACGCGAAGAACGGCAAGAACGACGAAAAGAAAAAAACCGACGAGCCGAAATCTCG
>DASZWL010000028.1:0-6278 GCA_035546695.1 Rhodanobacteraceae bacterium
TGCACGTCGATCTGAACCTCCGCGGCGTGCGCACGCGCATCGACGCGAAGCGCTAGTGGGGTGTCAGGTTGAGCGATTTTCGCTTTGCTCGTCATCCCGGCGAAGGCCGGGATCCAGTTCTTGAGGCTTCATAAGCTGGATCCCGGCCTTCGCCGGAATGACGAGCAAAGAAAAGATTCACGGCGAGATCGTTCAACCTGCTTGTCGGACACACGCCAGTTCCCATTGCGACGTTCGCAACATCGCGCGTCAACGAGACTACTTCGGCTTCGCCCGCGCGACGCGCTCCGGAAAAGCATCGAGCGCGGCGCGCCAGCCCATCTGGAAGCGTGTGCGCGTGTCGAAACCTTTCATGAGCTCGGCGAGACGTCGGTTCAGCGTCGCCGAGGAAATGCCGAGCTCGTGCGCGATCGCCTTGTCGTTGAGCCCGGCCGCGAGCAGCGGAATCAGCGTCGAGGCGAAATCCGGCAATCGCGAGGACGGCTTGCCGTATCTCGGCGCGCCGGACGGCGTGAACGCGATCGGCGTCGAGCGTTCCCACAGGCTCTCGAACACCGCGTACAGCGCATCGAGCAGCGCGGACGAGCGCACGAGCAGCGTCGCGCTGTCCGGTTGCTGCGGATTCAGCGGAATGAACGCGAGCTCGCGATCGAAGATCGCGACCTTGAGCGGCAATTCGGGGAATACGCGGATCTCCTCGCCCGATTCGCTTTCGCGGCGCACGCGCGCCGGCGCGCCGGGCAGCGCGAGCCAGTCGGCGTCGACGATGCTGCGATAGCGCACGCCGCGCGCACGCGCTTTTTCCTGCGGCGACTGATCCTGCTCGAACGGCGCATCGAGACGCGTGATGCGCAACGGCGGGCGCACCAGCGTCAGGACCTCGTGCCGCGCGACATGCTGCGCCTGCTCGAAGATGCGCCGCTCGGCATCGCGGCTCGACACGACTTCGACCATCTCGTCCTGACCCGCCGCACTCGGCGCTCGTGCCGCGAGTTTCCTGAGGTCGGGAATGACCGCGCGGACGCGCTCGAGCTCGCCCTTGCGCTGGCTCACGATCGCCTCGACCGCGAACTCCGGCAGCACCGGCAGGTAGCGGCGCGGGCGTTCCGGCGCGTGCGTCGCGAGCCCTTTCGCGGCGAGCGCCTCGAGCAGCCGCTGCGCCGTGCGCGGCGCGACGCCGAGCTCGCGCGCGATCTCGCCCGCGTTCGCGAGGCCGCGCGAGAGCAGCAGGCGATAGCTCTGCTCCTCCTCGGCGGTGATGCCGAGGATCTCGAGCGAGATCGCGTCCGATGCGGTGCGGCGGTTCATCGACGGAAGTCTAGCCGTTCGGACGGCCGTTTTGACATTTATGTCTCAAGATAGAAATCCATCAGCGATCGGCCTTGCCGGTTCCGGCGACGAGCGCCGATACTCGATCGCGAAGCGCCCGCCGGCGCGCAAACGCGGCAGGGCGCTCGAATCCGGTGCGACCGCCGCGGAAGCCGCGCGGCGCGCCGAGGCGACATCACGAAAACGAGAGAACCCGGAAACGGGAGGGGTGATACGTGGACCTTGCGATGAAACCGGCGCGCTCGCTCGTGGGCGCCATGCTGCTTGCGCTCGCTCTGCCGATTCCGGCCCTGGCCGCGCCGGCGTTCGATTTTCCGTTGCAATTTCCGTCGGCGACGATGCAGCACGCGCTGCCTTCGATGCTGCAACCGGCCTTCGAGCGCGCGATCGCGGCCGATCCCGACGCGGTCTGGATCGAGACGAAGCTCCTCGCCGACGACGGCCAGGCTGACGATCTCTTCGGCTTTCGCGTGCTCGTTGCGGGCAATACCGCGTTCGTCAGCGCACCGGCGCCGATCTACCGGCCCGGCAAGGTCTACGTGTTCGAGAATTCCGGCGCCGGATGGACCGCAACGCAGACGATCAGCGCGACGCCGACGTCGGCGCCGCCGCCCGGCTGGTCCGATTTTTTCGGCTGGTCGCTCTCGCTGTCCGGCGACACGCTGCTGGTCGGCGCGCCGTTCATGCTCGATCCGATGGCGGGTCCGATCGGCGCGGCTTACGTATTCGAGAACGAAGGCGGCATGTGGACGCAGACGCAGGAGCTGACCGCGTCCGATGCGGCGGCGACCGACTATTTCGGCTGGGCCGTCAAGCTCGTCGGCGACACCGCCGTGATCGGCGCGAACAGCCACAACCGCGGCGCGAACGGCACCGAAGGCGCGGCGTACGTATTCACGAACAGCGGCGGAACCTGGACCGAGACGCAGGAGCTCGAAGGCAGCGACAGCACGCCCGGCGACGGCCGTCAGTTCGGCAGCGCGATCGCATTCGACGGCACGACGCTCCTGATCGGCGCACCGAGCTCGGACTGGAACTCGACCGGTGTCTACATCCCGGGCGCAGCGTACGTGTTCGCGATGAGCGGCGGAAACTGGACCGAGACGCAGCGGCTCGTTCCGAGCGACAGCGCCGACGGCGACCAGTTCGGCTATTCGGTCGCACTCGACGGCACGAGCGCGCTAATCGGCGCGCCGGCCGCGAACATCGGCGCGAACACGCATCAGGGCGCCGCTTATGCGTTCGACGGAGGAAGCGGCAGCTGGACGCAAGTCGCCAAGCTCGTCGCCGACGACGGCGCGGCGTACGACCAGCTCGGCCAGTCGATCGCCGCCGGCAACGGCATGGCGCTCGTCGGCGGCTGGAGCCACAACGACGATCCGGGCGGCACGCCGCCGCCGCCGAAGGCCGGCGCGGCGTATCTCTTTACCGCATCGCACGGCACCTGGAATTTCTCGACGAAATTCGAGGCGAGCGACGGCACCGACGGCGATTCGTTCGGCTGGGATGTCGCGATCGACGGCACGACGCTCGCCGTCGGCGCGCAGGGAACCGTCGGCGGCAACGAGTTCCAGGGCGAGGCCTATATCTATGCGCCGGGCGATCCGCCGATCGCCGACGTCGCTCCGACCTCGCTCGATTTCTCGCTCGCATCCGGCGCGAGCGGAACGGCCGCGCTCACGATCTCGAACCGCGGCGGCAGCGATCTCGACTACACGATCTTCGAAGGCAGCGAAGACTGCTCGGCGCCGGCGGACATCCCGTGGCTCGCAGAGACGCCCGAAAGCGGCACCGTCGCGAGCGGCGCATCCGAAGATGTATCGGTGACGGCGGATGCGGACGGACTCGATCCCGGCTCGTACGCGGCGCTCGTCTGCGTCACGACGAACGATCCCGATCACGGCCTCGTCGGCGTGTCCGTGAATCTCACGGTGACCGGCGATGACACGATCTTCGTCGACGGGTTCGACGGCGCGCTCTGAGCGTCGTACCGAGTTTCCCGCGTCGTCGTCATTGCACGATGCGCGAAAGCGCCGCCTGCGGCATCGGGCGGCGTTTCCTTTCGAGCGCGCGAAACATCGCGCCCCGCGCAGCCGCATGATCTAATGCGCGCCGGGGCCTATAGCTCAACGGTTAGAGCAGGGGACTCATCGACAAGGTGCCGCCGCGCGGAAACGTGCGGATGGAATCGGGACGAATTCAGGGAAACCGTCCGGTGCGGCCGACGGCAATCCTGAGCCAAGCCGGCGGTGCACCGCCGGAAGGTGCAGAGACTACCTGAGGGCTCCAGCGCCCTTGATGACAGGCAAGAGCGTCCCGCACCCCACCAGCGCATCGCGCGATCGACCGCTGCGGGTGAAGAGATAGTCCGCGCCGGCCGGAAACGGTCGGGGTTCGCGAATCCCTTGGTTCCAGGTTCGAATCCTGGTGGGCCCACCAATCGGATATCCAACAGCAGTTGCCGTCGGATCGATCCGGCTTGGCCCGCATGACCGGCGTTCGTCCGAAGCGACCATGCCGGAGCGCGCCGATCATGGTCGGCTTCGCCGCCGGCGAAACGTCAGCGCGGACTGTGTGATCACGGCGCCGGCGAGAGCGAGGGCCATGTCGCATTGCGCGTCCCACACGTCGCCCTGCGTGCCGAGATACGCTTGTCCCAGCTCGCCGCCGAACACGACGGCCGCCAGCCACTCGACGAGCTCGAAGATCGCCGAAGTCGCTTCGATGAAGAAGATCGGCGTCAGGAACGCCAGCACGCCGCGAAGCGGGGCTTTGGCTTCGAAAAGCTCTCTCGGAATGGGAAGCAGCAGCAGTCCGTACAGGAAATGCACGAGCCGGTCGTAGTGGTTGCGCCGGAATCCCAGCAGGGCGTCGAGCGAGCGTCCGGTCAGATGCCGGAATCCTTCGTCGTAGGGCACCAGCGAATACGTGTAGTGCGCTCCGATCTCGTGCGCGCACAGGAAGACGAACAGCAGCGTATACGCCATGTTCGAGAAGCGCAGACGCGTGATCGTCGCGACGAAGAGCGGCACGGCGGCGAATACGACGACGTTCTCCAGAAGCCAGTCCTGGCGATAGGAAGGAGCGATTGCCAAAGCAAGCCAGACGAAGCAGAACGCACAGAGCAGCGTCGTCGGATAGGCGTATCGAGCGGTAAAAAAAGGAGCTGGTAGACGATGGGGCATGGAAATCCGTCCTTTTCCGCGAATGCCATCGTCTCCATTCATCGGATTCGTGCGCGGAGTTTGTCGGAAATCGTTCATGCGGCCGTCGAGCGCAGTCGCAACGCGTTCGAGATGACCGACACGGAGCTGAGACTCATCGCCGCCGCCGCGACGACCGGGCTGAGAAGCCATCCGAAGACCGGATAGAGGACGCCGGCCGCGATCGGCACGCCGAGCGCGTTGTAGAGAAAGGCGAACGCGAGGTTCTGATGAATGTTCGAAACGGTCGCGCGCGCGAGCCGGTATGCGCGCACGATGCCGGCGAGATCGCCTTTGACCAGAGTCACCTGTGCGCTCTCGACGGCGACGTCGGTGCCGTTGCCCATCGCGATGCCGACATCCGCCGCGGCGAGCGCCGGCGCGTCGTTGATGCCGTCACCGGCCATCGCGACACGGAATCCCTGCGCCTGGGCATTCCGGATCCACGCCGCCTTGCTCTCCGGCGTCTGCGCCGCCGCGACTTCATCGAGACCGAGCGCACGCGCGACGGCCTGCGCGGTGGCTTCGCTGTCGCCTGTGAGCATCACGATGCGAAGGCCTTCGGCGCGAAGCGCGCTCAACGAATCCCGCGCACCCGACTTCAGCGGATCCTGCACGGCGATCATGCCGGCGAGGCGGCGATCGATCGCGAGAAACATCACGGTCCTGGCGTCCCTGCGAAGCGCTTCGGCTGCTTCGTACAGCGGATCGACGACGACGCCCGCGAGCGTCATCATCGCGGCGTTGCCGAGAGCGACGCGCTCGTTGCCGACATCGGCGCGCACGCCTTTGCCGGTCACCGCTTCGAATCCCGTCACGGGGCTCGTTGAAAGTCCGCGAGCCTTCGCGCCTTCGACGATCGCGTGCGCGAGCGGATGTTCGCTCGCGGCTTCGAGGCTCGCCGCGAGCTGCAGCACCGTCGTCTCGTCGAACGTCGGCGAGGCGACGACATCGGTAAGGCGCGGCTTGCCCTCGGTCAGTGTTCCGGTCTTGTCGACGACGAGAAGATCGACGCGCGCGAGGCGCTCGATCGCGGCCGCATCGCGGAACAGCACGCCGAGGCCGGCGCCGCGACCGGTCGCCACCATGATCGAGATCGGCGTTGCGAGCCCGAGCGCGCACGGACAGGCAATGATGAGCACGGCGACCGCATTGACGATGGCGTAAGCGAGTCGCGGTTCGGGGCCGAAGACGAGCCACGCGAAAAAAGCGGCGACGGCGATCAGCACGACCGCAGGAACGAAATACGCGGCCACGCGGTCGGCGAGGCGCTGGAGCGGCGCTTTCGATCGTTGCGCAGCCGCGACGAGATCGACGATGCGCGCGAGGACGGTATCGCGGCCGACGCGATCCGCCCGCAGCATCAGCGTGCCGGTTCCATTCACGGTGCCGCCCGTCAGCGGGTCGCCCGCGGTCTTCTCGACCGCGATAGGCTCGCCGGTCAGCATCGACTCGTCGACGCTGCTCCGTCCGTCGATAACCTTGCCGTCGACCGGAATCTTCTCGCCGGGCCGGATGCGGAGCTTGTCGCCGACGACGATCGCTTCGAGCGGAACGTCTTCCTCCGATCCGTCCGACCGGATGCGGCGCGCCTGCTTCGGCGAGAGGCTCAGCAAATGACGGATCGCGGCGGACGTCTTGCCGCGCGCGCGGAGTTCGAGCCATTCGCCCAGCACGACGAGCGCGACGATGACGCCCGCCGCCTCGAAATAGACGCCGACCATTCCGTGATCCTGTCGCATCGCG
>DASZWL010000029.1:0-3971 GCA_035546695.1 Rhodanobacteraceae bacterium
CGGGCGCATCGATGCTGTTGTCCTTCACCGCTGCGCACGCAGCCGTCGATTCCGCGCTGTACGGCGATCTCTCCTGGCGCCTGATCGGTCCGTTCCGCGGCGGCCGAGTGCTCGCGGTCGCGGGCGTGCCGCAACATCCGAACCGCTTCTATTTCGGCGCGGTCAACGGCGGTGTCTGGGAGACGAACGACGCCGGAAGAACGTGGCAACCGATCTTCGATAGCGAACCCGTCGGCTCGATCGGCGCGATCGCGGTGGCGCCGTCCGATCCCGACGTGCTCTACGTCGGCACCGGCGAGGCCGACATGCGCTCGGACATCGCGCAAGGCGACGGAATGTACAAATCCACCGACGCCGGCCGGAGCTGGACGCACGTCGGCCTCGGCGACAGCCAGCAGATCGGCAAGATCCTCGTCGATCCCCACGATCCGAAAACCGTCTTCGCCGCCGCGCTCGGCCATCCGTACGGCCCGAACGCCGAGCGCGGCGTGTTCCGCTCGCGCGACGGCGGCGCGACGTGGCAGCGCGTGCTCGGCGACGACGACGCGACCGGCGCGATCGATCTTTCGTTCGAGCCCGGCAACGCGCGAACGATCTACGCCGCGATGTGGCAGGTGCGGCGCACGCCGTGGAATATCTATCCGCCCGCGAGCGGCCCCGGCAGCGGGCTCTACAAATCGAGCGACGGCGGCGATACGTGGACGAAGCTCGGCAACGGCTTGCCGGAGCACGTCGGCCGCATCGGCGTCGCGGTCGCGCCGAACGATCCAAAGCGCGTCTACGCGATCGCCGACAGCGAAAAGCTCGCCGACGACACCGGCGGGCTCTATCGATCCGACGATGCCGGCGCGAGCTGGAAGCTCATCAGCACCGACGATCGCATCTGGCAGCGCGGCTGGTATTTCTCGCGCATCACGGTCGATCCGAAGAACGCCGATCGCGTCTACGCGATGAACACGATCGTGCTGCGCTCGGACGACGGCGGCGCGCATTTCGTCGCGCTGAAAGGCGATCCGACCGGCGACGATTTCCACGAGCTCTGGATCGATCCCAACGTGCCGGATCGACAGATCCTCGGCGTCGACCAGGGCGCGATCGTCACGTTGAACGGCGGGAAGACGTGGAGCAGCTGGCACAACCAGCCGACCGCGCAGATCTATCACGTCACGACCGACGACCGCTTTCCGTATCGCGTCTACGGCGCGCAGCAGGATTCGGGCGCGGCCGAGCTTCCGAGCCGCACCGGCGACGGCGACGGCATTACGATGCGCGATTTCCGCGAGATCACGCCGGGCGGCGAAGCCGACATGATCGCGCCCGATCCAGACGATCCCGACGTCGTTTATGGCGGTCGCGTCGACAAGCTCGACACGCGCACCGGACAAACCGCGTCCGTCGATCCGACATTGCCGACGCCCGATCTCTACCGGCGCACGTGGACGCTGCCGCTCGCGTTCTCGAAGAAGGGTCCCGAGCGACTCTATTTCGGCAATCAGAAAGTCTTCCGCACGAGCGACGGCGGCGCGCACTGGGATGCGATCAGCGAAGACCTGACGCGCGCCGATCCCGGCGTTCCTCCGAATCTCGACGCGGTGACCGCGGCGAACAACCTCGGCCAGGGTCCGCGACGCGGCGTCGTCTACACGATCGCGCCGTCGCCGATCGAGGCGAATCTTCTCTGGGTCGGCACCGACGACGGACTCGTCTGGCGCAGTGACGATGACGGTGCGCATTGGAACAACGTGACGCCGAATGAGCTCGCCGCGTGGTCGAAAGTCGGCGGCATCGATGCCTCGCACTTCGACGCCGCGACGGCGTATATCGCAGTCGACCGTCACCGGCTCGACGATCGCAAGCCTTACATCTATCGCACGCACGACGGCGGCGCATCGTGGCAGCTCGTCGTCGCCGGCATCCGCGACGGCGATTTCGTCAACGCCGTGCGCGAGGATCCGAAGAAGAAAGGACTCCTCTACGCCGCGACCGAGCTCGGCACGTACGTCTCGTTCGACGACGGCGACGGATGGCAGCCGTTGCAGGCGAACCTGCCGCGCACGTCGGTGCGCGACATCGACGTGCACGGCGACGATCTCGTCATCGCGACGCACGGCCGCGGTTTCTGGATCATGGACGACGTTTCGGCACTCCGTCAGCTCGCGCCGGACGCGAAGCTCGAGACGCGCCTCTTCGCGCCGGCGACCGCGATTCGCACGCGCATCGCGACGTTCACGGGCACGCCATTCCCGAAGGACGAGCCGACCGCGAGCAATCCTCCGGCCGGCGCGATGATCGACTACGCGCTCGAAAAGCCGGCGCGAAAGCCGGTCGAGCTTGCGATCCTCGATGCGAACGGCGCGCTCGTGCGGCGCTATTCGAGCGTCGATCCGCGTCCGAACCGCGATCCCGCGAAGTCCGCATCGGCGCCGGAGTGGATCCTCGCGCCTGCGCATCTCGAAACGAGCGCCGGTATGCATCGCTTCGTCTGGCCGATCCGTTACGCGAAACCTGCGACGCTCGCCGACGGCGACACCGCCACCGACGGCGTGTGGGCGCCGCCGGGACGCTATACGGTCGAGCTCGCCGTTGACGGCAGGACGTTCCGCGCGCCGCTCACGATCGCGCCCGATCCGCGCGTGCATCTCGACAATGCCGTGTACGCCGAGCAGTTCGCGCTCGCGCGGAAGATCGAAAGCGATCAGGAACGTCTCGCGATCGCCGCGAGCGAGGCGAAGCAGTTGCACAAAGGCATCGCCGAGGCGCGCAAGAATGCCGCCTCCGATACGAAACTTCTCGCGGCGCTCGATGCATTCGACGCCGACGTCGTCGCGCGCGCCGGTCTCGTCGACGCGGGTAACGCGCACAACGCGTGGTCGATGCCGCCGACCACGACGACGAATCTGCGCTTCGTCGGCGAAACACTCGGCACGCTCGCCACTGCGGTCGACGG
The DNA here is from genome assembly GCA_035546695.1 of Rhodanobacteraceae bacterium. GTDB lineage: Bacteria > Pseudomonadota > Gammaproteobacteria > Xanthomonadales > Rhodanobacteraceae > Dokdonella_A. Next base: position 2,948 of record DASZWL010000029.1, read on the forward strand.
CGCCGCCGCGGCGCCGACGCCCGATGCGATTGCCGGATATGTGGCGGCCAAGGCGCTGCTCGATCGCGCGCTCGCGGACTGGCGGGCGCTGAAATCGACATCGCTCGACGCGGTCAACGCCGAGCTTCGGCAAGCGGGCCACGAGCCGCTTTCGCTCGTCGCCGGAAAGGCAAACGGGAAGCGCTAGCGAAGGTCGAGAAAAAAGCCGCGAGGAGCGGCGGTCTTTTCCCTCTCCCGCTTGCGGGAGAGGGAGAAAAGCGCGTCAGCCGCCTTTCGTTCTGCTCGCACGTGCTGACGCGCGCTCTTCCGCCTCGGCGCCGAACACATCGATCGCCGTGCGCGCGACCTGTCCCGTGTCGTAATACGCATACGCGCCGACGCCGAGCGCGCCGACGACCGGCAGCCAGCGCGCGATGCCGCGCCCGACGAGCCGTTTCGACACGCTGAGACCGATCTTCGCCGTGATGCGCTCGATCGCGCGCAGCGGCACGTCCTGGATCAGGATGCGCGCGCCGACCTGCACGGCGACGTCGCGCATCGCCTGCGCGGCCGCGTGGCGAAACAGGCAATACAACATGCGCGATCGCGTCAGCTCCGCGCTGACGCCGTAGACGCCGGCGATGTCGGCGACCATCTGCCGCTGGATGCGCCAGATCGCGGCGAGCTCCGGAACGATCGTCAGCCAGCCGATCGGTCCCGGCGGCAGCGCGAGCGTGCCGGCCGCGAGCGCCGCGCGCGTCGCGGCCGACGAAGCGATCTCGCGCGCACGCGATTCGGGGCTGCGGCTCTTGTGCTCGGTCGTGTCCGGCACTTCGCCGGCGATGTCGAGGATCGCGCGCGTCAGCCGCTCGACGAGTCGTTGCGGCGCGTCGATGCGCCGGGCGGGGACGTGTTTCGTCATCGAGGCTTCGTCGTCGCGTGCTCAGTGCCGCTTGAAGTATTGCACTTCGCGCTCGTGCTGCTCGGCCTTCGCGCGCGTCGAGAACGTGCCGAGGTTGCGGCGCTTGCCGGTCTTCGGATCGAC
>DASZWL010000030.1:0-4586 GCA_035546695.1 Rhodanobacteraceae bacterium
GGCGTCGGCGCTCGCGCTCGACGATGCGCTCGTCGCGCGGCTCGCCGAAACGGCGCAGTCGCTCGCCGCGAAATTCCCGCAGGTGCATGTCGAGTTCGTCTCGCTGCTCGGTTGGCCGGGCGTCTTGCTCGAGCACGAGACCGATGCCGAAACGCTGCGCGACGCGGCGCTGACGTTGCTCGACGGCGCGCTCGGGCAGATGGTCGCGACGCGCGAGCGCGAAGGCGAGCGGCTCGGCGGATTCCTGCGCGAGCGGCTCGAGGCGATCGAGCGCATCGTCGTCGACGTGCGCGGACATCTGCCGGAAGTGCGCGCCGCGCTGCGGGCGCGGTTCGATCAGCGGCTCGCCGACCTGAAGCAGCCGCTCGAGCCCGGCCGCATCGAGCAGGAAGTCGTGCTGCAGCTTCAGCGCATCGATGTCGACGAGGAGCTCGATCGGCTCACCGCGCATGTCGCCGAAGCGCGCCGCACGCTCGGGCTCAAGGAAGCGGTCGGACGCCGGCTCGATTTCCTGATGCAGGAATTCAACCGCGAGGCGAACACGCTCGGCTCGAAAGCCGCCGACCCGCGCACGACGAACGCGGCGGTCGAGCTCAAGGTGCTGATCGAGCAGATGCGCGAGCAGGTGCAGAATCTGGAATGAAACGCCGCTGGATGTGCAGACGTCGGAATGTCATAATGACATGACGTCAAAACGTTCTGGTGAGTCATGGATTCCTCCACGACCCGCGCAACCATTTATCTCGACCGGAAGATGCACAAGGCGCTGCGCCTGAAGGCTGCGGAAACGCATCGTTCGATTTCGGAAATCGTCTCGGACGCCGTACGCGAGGCGTTGCGGGAGGACATGGAAGATCTCGCGGCTTTCGAGGAGCGGGCTCACGAGAAGGGCATCAGCTACGAAGCGCTGCTGAAAAAGCTGAAAGCCGATGGCACGCTATGAGCTGATCTATCTTCCGTCGATCACGAAGGACTTGCGCGGACTTCCAAAGGCGGATGTGCGGAAAATCCTCCGTCTTGCGGAGAGCCTTCGCGACGATCCGCGACCTTCCGGCTCCGTGAAGCTCCTGGGCGAGGAGCGATACAGGGTTCGACAGGGCGACTACCGCATCGTTTACGCGGTCGACGATGGTCTCGTCATCGTGACTGTCGTCAAGATCGGCCACCGCCGTGATGTCTATCGGAACTGACCGTTGATCGGGACGACACGCGTCGCCCCGCATCGGCTGCAATTCTCGGCACGCCGAATCCGTCGAGAATGCTTTCGATCGCATCGCGTCGGTCGATGAGCACTCGTTCGATCTTCGACTTCAGCGCATCGTTGCCCTTCTTCACCCCCATCGAAATATCGAACGCCATCGGCAGCGTGCCGTCGGCGGCAGGCGTCGGCGTCAGCGCGAGCGGCGTCTTCGACTGCTTCGCGAACCAGCCCGCGGCGGGGCCCCAGACGATCGCGATATCGATCGTGCCGTCGGCGACGGCTTTCAGGATCGGCGACGGCGACGCGTTGCCGCCGGCGTCGTAGATCATGAAGCCGCGCACGTTAGAAGTGATGCCGCGCCGCGCGAGTGCGTGCGCCGGCGGCGTGTTCGTCGCGTCGTTGCCGATCATCTGCACGCCGATGCGCAAGGTCCTGAGGCGCGGATCGTCGAACGAGGCGATGTCGAGATGCGCGTCGCGGCGGCTGACGAAGACGTACGTCGATCGGTAGTACGGCGCCGTCGTCTCCATCGTCGTGACACCGGTCGCGACGCCGGGCCAGAGATCGCAGCTGCCAGCGCCGAGCGTCTTCCTCGCGTAGCCGCGCTGCTGCGACCACCAGACGTATTCGACACGCGCATCGAGCGCGCGCGCGATGATGTCGACGATCGCATTCTCGAATCCGGCCCGATCGCGGTTCGAGAACGGCATGTCCGCAGGATCGGCGCAAACGCGCAGCGTGCGCGTCGCATCCGCCTGCGCGATCGGCGCGAACGCAAACGCGAAAGCCACCGCGACGAACATCGCGAGATCAAGGTTGCGGCGTGTTCGCATCATCGTTCGCGCTCGCGGCGGGCGGTAGATCGACGATCGCCGGCGACGGCGCGTCGAGCGTCTTCGCGGCGCCGACCGGCGTCGCCGCGGTCGGCGTCGTCGGGATCGGCACGTTCGCGGCTTCTTTCGCCGCGTCGCGGATGTACGCGGCGAGCTCCCAGATCTCGGTCGTCGAGAGCTTCTGGCCCCATGACGGCATTCCGTTCGGACGGCCCTGGTAGATCGACGCGTAGATCTGGTCGATCTTGTCGCCGTAGGCCCACGTCGAATCGATCAGCGATGGACCGATGCCGCCGGCGCCGTGGAAATGGCAGCCCGAGCAGTTGTACCAGTCGAAAAGACGCTTGCCTTCGGCGATCGCCTGCGCATTGCCGTCGTACTTCGCGCCGTTCGGATCGGCCGGCGGCGCCGAGCCTCCGCCGGGAAACAACGCGGAAACGGCCGTGCCCTGCGTCGACGGATGATCGGGCGACGCCTGCGCGACGCTCGTCCGATCGTGCTCGCCGCAGCTCGCCAGAGCGGCGAGCGTGACGGCGACGAGCGTCGCTTCAAGAATGCGGAAGCGCGAAGACATAGAGCGTTCCTCCCGGCGTCGTTCGAAGCTTGAGATCCGCCATCGCGCCGACGAAACCGAGCGCACCGCTCGGATCGCGCGGATCGAGATCGCCGGCGACGATCGCGCCGGACCAGCCGCCGACCCCGGACATGATCGCGATGTATTCGTGTCCGTCGGGACCGCGATACGCTACCGGCTGTCCGATCACGCCGGACGAGCATTTGAATTTCCAGAGGAGATCGCCGCTCTTCGCGTCGATCGCCTTGAACCAGCCGTCCATCGTGCCGTAGAACGCGACGTCACCGGCGGTCACGAGCGTGCCGCTCCAGACCGGGAGATCCTCCTTGATCTGCCACGCGGCCTTGTGATGCGCGACGTCCCAGCCGGTCACGGCGCCGCGATTGCCGCCGGGTCCCGGCTTCATGACGACGTTCGCGCCGACGTACGGCGTGCCGGCGATGTAGTTCGTCTGCACGCTTTCCCAGTCCATGCAGAGATTCTCGTGCGGGATGTAGAGAAGCCCCGTGCGCGGCGAGTACGACGACGGCATCCAGTCCTTCGCGCCCGATGCCGTCGGGCAGATGTCGCGCACGGTCTTGCCGACGGGCGTGTTCTTCTCCTCGTTGACGATCGGACGGCCGGTCTTGAGATCGACGCCGGTGACCGAATTCACGGTTCCGTACGCATCGGCCGCGATGACTTCGCCGGTCGTGCGGTCGAGCATGTAGAGATAGCCGTTCCGATCGGGATGCATCAGCACCTTGCGCGGCTTTCCGCCGATCGTGAGATCGAGCAGGATGTTCTCGTTGATGCCATCGTAGTCGTGCTCGTCGTGCGGGTTCATCTGGTAGAACCACTTCGCGGCGCCGGTGTCGGGATCGCGCGCGAAGATGCCGTCGGTCCATTTGTTGTCGCCGGGACGCTGCGAGGAATTCCAGGGCCCGGGATTCGCGACGCCGTTGAAGATGAGATTCAAGTCGGGGTCGTAGGCGATCCAGCCCCACATGCTGCCGCCGCCGATCTTCCACGCATCGGGCGGCCAGGTCGTGACGCCGAGATCCTTGCCCTTGTCCGAGTCGTAGAACGGCTTGAAGTCGTCGCCGATCAGCACGTCTTTGTCGGGACCCGTGTGATATGCGCGCCACGCGATCTTGCCGGTTTCGGCATCGAGCGCCGTCAGCCAGCCGCGGATGCCGAACTCGCCGCCGGAATTGCCGACGAGCACTTTGTCCTTGACGACGAGCGGCGCCATCGTCATCGATTCGCCCTTGTTGATGTCGCCGAGCTTCGTGCGCCAGACTTCCTTGCCCGTTTCCGCGTCGACGGCGATCGTGTTGTTGTCGAGCGTGTTGAAGATGATCTTGCCTTTCCAGTAGACCGCGCCGCGATTGACGACATCGCAGCAGGCGACGCCCTGCGAGGCCGCGAGCGGATGCGGCTTGTAGGCCCATTTGAGCGGCGCGCCGGGCTTCGTGAGATCGAGCGCGAAGAGATTGTTCGGATATGCCGAGACGATGTAGAGCGTGTTGTCGACGACGATCGGCGCCGCTTCCTGGCCGCGCGGCACGCCGGTCGAGAACGTGAACGCGACGGCGAGATGCTTGACCGAATCGCGGTCGATCTCGTCGAGTTCCGAATAGCGCGTCGCCGCGTAATTCTTCGCGGGCATGGTCCACTGGCCATCGTCCGGCGGCGCCGCGCTCGCGGGCGGCACCGGCAGCGACGACGGAGCGTCTTCAGCTGCGGCCGCGCCGGCGAGCGCGCAGACGAGCGCGGCGATCGCGAAGGGCGGGAAGGATTTCGGAATCGCGCGTCTCATGTCTTGGTCCATGCTTTATTGGAAACGTTCCGGTTTCGTCAGCCGGCGCAATGCGGCGACAGCGACAGCATCACGATCGAGAACGCGATCGCGCCGAGGAAGAGAACGCTCGAGAAGATGCCGACCTTCGCGAGCGCTCGGCTCCGCTGCGGATGTCGCGTCGCGCCGGCATCGTCG
>DASZWL010000031.1:0-10814 GCA_035546695.1 Rhodanobacteraceae bacterium
ATCGGCCGCAGCCGGGCCAAGAAGGTCTGCGCGGACGCTGGCGTGGTCCCCACCACGCCGATCAAGTCCCTCAGCGAGGGCGAGGTGGAGAAGCTCCGCCACGAGGTCGGCAAGTACGTCGTCGAGGGCGACCTGCGCCGCGAGGTCGGCATCGCCATCAAGCGTCTGATGGACCTGGGTTGCTACCGCGGTCTGCGCCACCGCCGTGGCCTGCCGGTGCGCGGCCAGCGCACGCGTACCAACGCGCGTACCCGCAAGGGCCCGCGCCGCGCGATCAAGAAGTAACGGATTCCGAACATGGCCAAGCCAGCTGTCAAGACCAAGAAGAAGATCAAGCGCGTCGTCACGGATGCCGTGGCGCACGTGCAGGCCTCCTTCAACAACACCATCGTCACCATCACCGACCGCCAGGGCAACGCCCTGTCGTGGGCGACCGCCGGCGGCGCGGGCTTCCGCGGCTCGCGCAAGTCGACCCCGTTCGCCGCGCAGGTCGCCGCCGAGAAGGCCGGCCGCGCCGCCAGCGACTACGGCGTGAAGACCGTGGAAGTGCGCATCAAGGGCCCGGGCCCCGGCCGCGAGTCGGCCGTGCGTTCGCTGAACGCGCTGGGCTACAAGGTGCTCAACATCATCGACGTCACGCCGATCCCGCACAACGGCTGCCGTCCCCCCAAGAAGCGTCGAGTCTAAGGAGTCCCCCATGGCCCGTTATCGTGGAGCTACCTGCAAGCTCGCCCGCCGCGAGGGCGCGGACCTCAGCCTGAAGAGCCCGGCACGCGCGATCGATTCCAAGTGCAAGCTGGAGAACAAGCCCGGCCAGCACGGCGCCAACAAGCGCATGCGCATGTCCGACTACGCCGTGCAGCTGCGCGAGAAGCAGAAGGTCAAGCGCATCTACGGCGTGCTCGAGCGCCAGTTCAGCAACTACTACGCCAAGGCGTCGACCCTCAAGGGCAACACCGGCGAGAACCTGCTGCGCCTGCTCGAGAGCCGCCTGGACAACGTCGTCTACCGCATGGGCTTCGCGGTCACCCGCGCCCAGGCCCGCCAGCTGGTGAGCCACAAGGCGGTGCTGGTCAACGGCAAGAAGGTCAACATCCCGTCCTACCAGGTCAAGCCGGGCGACGAGATCGCGCTGACCGAGCGCGCGCGCAACCAGCTGCGCGTGCAGGAAGCGGCGACGGTGTTCGACACCATGGACCTGCGTCCGATCTGGGTCGAGGTGGACGCGAAGAAGTTCGCCGGCACCTTCAAGTCGGTGCCGGACCGCGGCGACCTGCCGTCCGACATCAACGAAGCCCTGATCGTCGAGCTTTATTCGAAGTAATCACCGGAGCCCTGCATGGCAGTTTCGTCAACTAGCGTGCTGCGGCCTCGCGGCCTCAGCGTCGAGCAGCTCGGACCGAACCGCGCGAAGGTGGTGGTCGAGCCGCTCGAGCGTGGCTTCGGCCACACCCTGGGCAACGCGCTGCGCCGCGTGCTGCTCTCGTCCATCCCCGGCAGCGCCATCGTCGAGGTGGAGATCGACGGCGTGCTGCACGAGTACACCACCCTCGAGGGCCTGCAGGAGGACATCATCGAGGTCCTGCTCAACCTCAAGGACGTGGCGATCCGTCAGCATTCCGGCGACGAGGTGACCCTCACCCTGTCCAAGAAGGGCAAGGGCGTGGTCACCGCCGGCGACATCGTGGTGGACCACACGGTCGAGATCGTCAACCCCGACCACGTGATCTGCCACCTGACCAAGGACATCGCGCTCAACATGCGCCTGAAGGTGCGCCGCGGCGTCGGCTACCAGCCGGCCAGCGCGCGCCAGCATCCGGACGACGAGGCGCGCCCGATCGGCCGCCTGCAGCTGGACGCCTCCTTCGCGCCGGTGCTGCGCGTCGCCTACGAGGTGGACGCGGCCCGCGTGGAGCAGCGCACCAACCTCGACAAGCTGGTGCTGGACATCGAGACCAACGGCACCATCGGCGCCGAGGACGCGGTGCGCAAGGCCGCCGAGATCCTCAACGACCAGCTGTCGGTGTTCGGCGACTTCGCCCGCCGCGAGAGCGCCACCGACAAGGCCGAGAAGGGCGGCTTCGACCCGCTGCTGCTGCGCCCGATCGACGACCTGGAGCTCACCGTGCGTTCGGCGAACTGCCTGAAGGCCGAGAGCATCTACTACATCGGCGACCTGGTGCAGAAGACCGAGGTCGAGCTGCTGAAGACGCCGAACCTGGGCAAGAAGTCGCTCACCGAGATCAAGGACGTCCTTGGCTCGCGCGGCCTGGCCCTGGGCATGAAGCTGGAGAACTGGCCGCCGCCGGGTCTCTCGCACGGCATGCAGTTGGGTTGATGAGTTACTGGTGCGATCGTCCTTGATCGCCGTGTAGCAGGACATCGGCCAGGGCGTGTATAGCGCCTTGGCCGAACACCAAAAGCGGCCATCCATGGCCGCACTCCTCGCAAGAGCTTTCGCTTCGGTTGGGGATTTTAAAAAGAGCCTTGCTTCGATGAGGCCATAAAAGCGGGTAACCGCGGGGCGTTGGACATAGGTGCCAGCGCTTCATAACAACAGACCTACATAGAGAGTATTCGCCATGCGCCACATGAAATCCGGACGCAAGCTCAACCGGACCAGCAGCCACCGCGAAGCCATGTTCAAGAACATGGCCGCGTCGCTGATCAAGCACGAGCTGATCCGCACGACGCTGCCGAAGGCGAAAGAGCTTCGCCGCGTCGCCGAGCCGCTGATCACGCTCGCCAAGACCGACGGCGTCGCGAATCGCCGTCTCGCGTTTGCGCGTCTGCGCGACAAGGTGGCGGTCGGCAAGCTCTTCGTCGAGCTCGGCCCGCGCTATCGCGAGCGCAAGGGCGGCTACACGCGCATCCTGAAGTGCGGCTTCCGTGTCGGCGACTCGGCGCCGATGGCCTACGTCGAGCTCGTCGACCGTCCGCGCACCGATTCGGAAGCGGCCGAGGACTGATCCTCGTATCGCAAGGATTTCCACGAAGCCCCGGCGTGTCCGGGGCTTCTTCGTTTCGGTCCCCGCGTTTCGCTCATCTCTTCCGCTTTCCGCCCCCGCGCACGCGCATCGCACCTCGCGTTCCGCGACAATGCGCCGATGCGAACGACTTCGACGCCGCGCGAAACCTGGATGCTCGGCATCGCGCTCGGCGTCCTCTACGCCGCCGCGATCGCTGCTTCGATGCACGGCGCCGCGCGCAGCGACGAGATCTATCACTTCGCGCAGATCGAGCTGTTCCGCCACGGCGAGCCGCGCGTCCTCGACAAATACCTGACGACGATCCCTGGCTATCACGCCGCCGTCGCGGCCGTTCTCACGGCGACAGGACTCGATTCGATCGGCGCCGCGCGCACCGTCACCGCGCTGTTCGGCCTTCTCGCCATCGCCGCGTTCCATGCGATCCGCCGCGAGACTCAACGCGGAACCGAGACGCTCGCGACCGCGCAGTTCGTCGTGCTGCCGGTGCTCGCGCCGTTCTTCTTTCTCGTCTACACGGACGTCTTCGCGCTCGCACTGATCCTGTGGGCGACGTTCGCTACGCTGCGAAGTAAGCGCGTCGTATCGGCGCTGTTGCTGACGGTTGCAGTGCTCGTCCGCCAGAGCGACGTCGTCTGGGCCGGCTTCCTCGCGCTCGTCGTCGTGTGGCCTGCGATCCGCGCACGAAATCCCGTGGACATCCGGAATGCCGCCATACGCGTGCTGCCGTACGCCGTTCCGCTCGTGTTGTTCGTCGCGTTCTGGATCTGGAACGGATCGATCTCGCTCTCGCGCGAGCAGGCGGGCCTGCATCCGGAGTTTTCGTTTCACGTCGGCAACATCCTGCTCGCGCTCGTTCTTGCGGGGATTTTGCTGCCGCTGCAGGCGCTCGCAGGAGCGGCCGATTTCCGCGCAAGGCTCGCGAAAGCTCCGATGTTTTTCGCGATCCCGCTCGTCGCGTTCTTTTCGGTCCCGCTTTTCTTCGCGGCCGACAACCCTTACAACACCGCGCAACCCGATTTTTTTCTGCACAACACGCTCGTGCAGCTCATGGCGAATCACGCCTGGCGCTTCGTCGCCGCGATATTTGCGACGTTCGCCGTCTGCGGCCTCAGCTCGACGCGTCTCGTGCCGGCGTCGGCCGCGTGGCTCTATCCGATCTCGGCGTTCTTCCTCTCCGCCGAATGGCTCGTCGAAACGCGCTACCTGATCGTGCCCTTTGCACTCTGGCTCGCATTCCGGCAGCACAGAAATCGCACGATCGAATGGGCAACTCTGGCACTTTGGGCCGCGCTTGCGGTCTCGATCATCGCCGGCACGATCAGCGGCCGGATTTTCCCGTAATGTAACGCCCATCCGACTCCGACCGAGCCGATCCAATGACCTACAACCCGTTCGCCTGGAACTTCCGCTCGCAATACCTCGCCGGTTTCGTCGTCTGCGCGCTGCTGCTCGCGTACGCGATTTACGAGCAGTTCGAGATGCACGTCGAGCCGTGCCCGATGTGCATCTTTCAGAGGATCGCCTTCATCGGCATGGGCATTTTCTTCCTGATCGGCGGCTTGCATTCGCCGGGCGCGAAGGGCCGGCGCGTCTACGCGATTCTCGTCGGAATCTGCGCATTGATCGGTGCCGGCGTCGCGATCAATCATCTGCGTCTGCAATTCATGCCGCACGATCCGATGATGGCCGGCTGCGGCCCCGGCCTCGCCTACATGCTCGACGCATTTCCGCTGGCCGATGCGATCAAGAAAGCATTCACGGGATCGGGTGACTGCGGCGACATCAACTGGACGTTCCTCGGCCTCACGATGCCGGCCTGGTGCCTCCTCTGGTACGTGATCCTCGGCGCCGGTGCGCTCTGGGCCGGATTCCGCAAGCGCGCATAAGAACGCCGAGCGCCAAGTCATCGTCGTCCCCGCGAAAGCGGGACCGGCGCCTTCGGCGATTGAAAAGGCGCTAGGTTCCCGCTTTCGCAGGAACGACGGATTTTGTTTCACCCGTTCGAGCGCGTTGCAGCACCGTGTGGCATCATGAAACTTCTGCCGCAGCGCAGCATCGAGCATGGCGACGATCAAATCCAAACCCGGCATCGGCGCAGTCCGCGAAGCGAAGGACTGGACGCCGTCGTCCTGGCAATCGCGCCCGCACAAGCAGCAGCCGGTCTATCCCGACGCCGCCGAGCTCGATCGCGCGCTGAAGCAGTTGCACGAGCTGCCGCCGCTCGTGACCTCGTGGGAAATCCTCGCGCTGAAGAGCCTCCTCGCCGAAGCCGCCGAAGGCCGGCGTTTCCTGCTGCAAGGGGGCGATTGCGCCGAGAGCTTCGACGATTGCAGCTCGCCGCTGATCTCGAACCGTCTCAAGGTCATGTTGCAGATGAGCCTCGTGCTCGTGCACGGCCTGAAGCTCCCGATCGTGCGCGTCGGCCGCTTCGCCGGGCAGTACGCGAAGCCGCGCTCGGCCGACGTCGAAACGCGCAACGGTGTCTCACTGCCGAGCTATCGCGGCGATCTCGTCAACGCGTCGGCATTCACGGCCGAAGCGCGACGTCCGAATCCCGAGCGCATGATCCGCGGCCACGCGCATTCGGCGATGACGATGAACTTCATCCGCGCGCTGATCGACGGCGGATTCGCCGATCTGCATCACCCCGAATATTGGGATCTCGCCTGGGTCGCGCACTCGCCACTGCAGGCCGAATACCGCGAGATGGTCGAAGGCATCGGCAACTCGCTGCGCTTCATGGAAACGCTTGCGGGCCAGCCGATCGACAGCTTTCAGCGCGTGGATTTCTACACTTCTCACGAAGCGCTGCTTTTGCACTACGAGCAGGCGCTGACGCGCCAGGTGCCGCGCCAGTGGGGCTGGTTCAACCTCTCGACGCATTTCCCGTGGATCGGCATGCGCACGGCCGCGCTCGATGGCGCACACGTCGAATATTTCCGCGGCATCCGCAATCCCATCGCCGTCAAGATCGGTCCCGACGTGACGCCGGATCAACTGCTGCGCCTCGTCGACGTGCTCGATCCCGACGGCGAACCCGGCCGGCTGACCTTGATCCACCGCATGGGCGCCTCGCGCATCGAGAAATCGCTGCCGCCGCTGCTCGCGGCGCTTCGCAACGCAGGCCGCAAACCGCTCTGGTGCTGCGATCCGATGCACGGCAACGGTGAGACGCTCGCGAACGGCATCAAGACGCGCCGATTCCAGAACATCCGCGACGAGCTCGACCGAGCGTTCGACATCCACGCGTCCGCCGGCACGCGCCTCGGCGGCGTGCACCTCGAGCTGACCGGCGAGAACGTCACCGAATGCCTCGGCGGCGCGCGCGACCTGACCGAGTCCGATCTCTCGCGTGCGTACAAATCGACGGTCGATCCGAGGCTCAACTACGAGCAATCGCTCGAGCTCGCGATGCTGATCGTGAGGAAGCGCGGCGGCGTACCGGCCGCGAGCTGATCTCCACTCACAACACCGTCATCCCCGCGAAAGCGGGGACCCAGCGCCTTTTCGTGTGCGATCTCAGAAGCAAGAGGCGCTAGATTCCGCTTTCGCGGGAACGACGGCAGGCAGGGTGATCGAAACCGATCAGCCACCGTTCGGAAGCGGACGGCGCCCATCTCGACGCGAATCACGCCCTCGCCGAAATGCCTTCCCGACACGCCGTGACGAAGCCGCAAGCTGGCACGTCTCCTGCTCCGTTTCGCATCAAAAAAGCCGCGACCGATCCAGGCGCGCCGACCCGCCAAGGAGCCCAGCGATGCTCGCCCACCTCGTGCCGGACATCCGCTACGGACTCCGCTCGCTCCTCTCGCGACCCGGCTTCCTCGCCGCCGCGCTCGTGACGCTCGCGCTCGGCATCGGTGCGAACGTCGCGGTCTTCAGCGTGATCCACACGCTGCTGATGAAACCGCTGCCGTACGCCGACAGCGAGCGGCTCGTCGACGTCTACAACTCGTATCGCGGCAACGACCTGCCGATCGCCGCGGTCTCGATTCCCGATTATCTCGACCGCCGCAAAGAAGCACCGGCGCTCGAAGAATCCGCGCTCTACACGCCGCGAAGCTTCAATCTCGCCGAAGCGGGCACGCAACCCGAGCGTCTGACCGGCTCGGTGACGACACCGACGCTGTTCCCGACGCTCGGTGTCAACGCCGCACTCGGACGCACGCTCGCCGACGCCGATGCGACGGCAGGCAACGAGCGCGTCGTCGTCTTGAGCCACGCGCTCTGGAAAAACCGCTTCGGCGCCGATCCCGCGATCGTCGGCCGCGACGTGCGACTCAACGGCGCGCCGTACCGCGTCGTCGGCGTCATGCCCGAAGGCTTTTTCTTTCCCGATCGCAAGACCGATCTCTGGACGCCGTTCGTCTTCACCGACCGGCAGAAAAGCGACGAAGAACGCGGCTCGGAATACTCGTACATGGTCGGGCGCCTCAAGCCCGGCGCGACGATCGCCGAGCTAGACACGGAGATGGACACGATCGTCCATCGCAACGTCGAGCGCGCGTTGACGCTCGGGCCGCGCGGCGAACGCTGGAAGCTCTTCATCGAATCGTCCGGTTTCACCGGTGCCGCGCGGCCGCTGCGCGACGTCTACGTCGGCGATCTGCGCCCGATGCTCTGGCTGCTGCAGGCACTCGTCGCCTGCGTGCTGCTGATCGCGTGCGCGAACGTCGCAAATCTCGTGCTGACGCGGCTCTCGGCGCGCCAGCGGGAAATCTCGGTGCGCTCGGCGCTCGGCGCAGGACGTCTTCGTATCGCGCGCCAGTTGCTCATCGAAAACCTCATGCTCTCGCTCGCGGGCGGCGCGCTCGGGCTCGTGCTCGCATACGCGGGCGTGGCGCTGATCCGCAAGCTCGGCCTCGGCGGACCGGCCGACGCATTCGCGATTTCGATCGATCGTCCGGTGCTGCTCTTCTCGCTCGCGCTCGCCGTCGTCACCGGCATCGTGTTCGGCAGCGTGCCGGCGCTCGCGCTCTCGCGCCAGCGTGCCGTCGTCGCGCTCAAGGAAAGCGGACGCGGACAAGGCGCCGGCCGCGCGACGCGCGCAATGCGCAATGGGCTCGTCGTCGTACAGATGGCCGCGGCTGTCTCGCTGCTCGGCGTCGCCGGCCTCCTTATCCGAAGCTTCGTCGAAGTCGAACAGCAGAGTCCCGGCTTTCGGAGCGAAGGCGTGTTGAGCGCGACGATCGACCTGCCGGATCTTCGCTATCCCGACAACACCGCACGATCGCAGTTTTATGAGCGCCTGGTCGGCGAAGCGCGTGCGCTCTCCGGCGTCGAATCCGCGGGCCTCGTCAGCAACATGCCATTCGGCGGCGTCGACGGATCGGGCAACTATCTGATCGACGGCATCGATCTCAAGGTCGGCACGTTCCCGCACGCGTACCAGCAGATGGTCGACGAGGATTTTTTCCGCACGATGCAAATTCCGGTGTTGCAGGGCCGCACGTTCGCCGCGAGCGACACGCCGGACGCAGGTCCTGTCGCGATCGTCGACGAGCTGCTCGCGAAAAAATATTTCGCCGGCAGGAATCCGATCGGGCAGCGCATCAGCGTCGACTACGACACGAGCGACACATCGAAGACGAAATGGCTGACGATCGTCGGCGTCGTCGGCACGATCAAGCGCGATCAGTTGTCCGAGCAGACGACGAAGGAGACGGTCTACGTCTACTACAAACAGTATCCGGAATCGGCCGCCACGCTCGCGCTCCGCACGAAGCTCGCGCCGGCGATGCTCGTCGCGCCGCTTCGCGATGCGCTGAAGCGCATCGATCCCGAGCAGCCGCTCTTCGACATCCGCACGATGACCGAGCGCATCGCGATCTCGCTCGACGGCCGGCGCACGCCGATGCTGCTGCTGATGCTGTTCGCGACGGTCGCGCTCGCGCTCGCGGCGGTTGGAATCTACGGCGTGCTCGCGTTCGCGGTTGCGCTGCGCACCGGCGAGATCGGCGTTCGGCTCTCGCTCGGCGCGACGCCGCGCGACATCCTGCAGCTCGTCATCGGCGACGGCGGCCGGCTGACGGCAATCGGCCTCGTGCTCGGCCTCGCCGGGGCGGTGGCGATCGGCCTCGCGATGCGCGCGCAGCTTTACGGCATCGCCGCGTTCGATCCCGCGACCCTCGCGATCGTCGCGACGCTGATCGGCGCAACGGCATTGATCGCATGCTGGCTGCCGGCCCGACGCGCATCGCGGGTGCAGCCGACCGAGGCGTTACGTTACGAATAGAAATTCCGACATGCGGCGATTTCGCCGACGTGGTGCGTCGGCTCTTCGGATCGAAGGCGGCACCTGATCGGTGGTAAGCGCGGCAATGCACGCGCATGGCGCGTGATCCTGATGCAACGCCCGGAAAATGCGCGGTTTCACACTCCGGCGAGCGACGGTCTTCTCGCGTCGGAGTACGATAAGCACGATCTCCGGCTTTTTGCTGCGCCTTCGTTCCTTCCCTGCGCGCATCGATCGGTGCGTCCCCCGACGAGGAATCCGCCATGGCCATGAATCCGACCGAAGCCGCCGCCGCGCGATCCGCCGCCGTGCGCGCACTCGGGCAGCATTGGAAACTCTTTCTCGGCGAAGGCATCGTGCTCGTCGTGCTCGGTCTCGCCGCCGTCGCGATTCCGCCACTCGCGACGCTCGCGTTCACCGTGCTGATCGGATGGGTGTTTCTGATCAGCGGCGTCGCCGGACTCGTCACGACGTTCATGATGCGCAACGCGCCGGGATTCGGCTGGTCGCTCGTCTCGGCGATCCTCGGCATCGCGGCCGGCATCGTGCTGCTCGTCTGGCCGCTGAGCGGCGCGTTCTCGCTGACGCTCGTGCTGATCGCGTTCTTCCTGATCGAAGGCATCGTTTCGATCCTGTTCGCGCTCGATCACAAGCGCGAGCTTTCTGGTCGATGGGTCTGGATGCTCGCGAGCGGCGTCGTCGATCTCGTGCTCGCCGCGATCATCTTCGCCGGATTGCCCGGCACCGCCGCGTGGGCGCTCGGGTTGCTCGTCGGCATCAACATGGTGTTCGGTGGCGCGGCGTTGATCGCGATGGCGCTGCACGCTCGCAACGCGGCGCGCTAAGTTTTCTCTCTCTCTCTCGCAAGCGCGAGAGCTCGCTTTTCCCCTCTCCCGCTTGCGGGAGAGGGCAGGGTGAGGGCATTCGGAGTGCAACACTCCGAACTGGAAAAGAGGTGAGCTCGAACCACGTGTGCCCTCACCCCAACCCTCTTCCGCTCCGCGGGAGAGGGGGAACGTCAAAAGCGGAACAATGCGGAACGGCGCGAGCATGAGTCGCCAGTACGCGAGACTCACTTCCGGGACGTACGCCCACTCCGCCCAACGGAGTATCTTTGTGCCTTTGCGCCACGTCCGAGGAGCCCCGATGCCTTCTTCACCCCGTCGCCGCGCGCCGTCGGCCCTCGCCCTCGCAGCCGCATTCGCGAGCGCAGCCGTCGCCGCGATCGCCGCTGCCGCTCCTTCATCGCCGACGTCATCCGAGATTCCAGGCTCGATGCTCGACGGCCTGACGTGGCGTCTCGTCGGTCCGTTCCGCGCCGGCTGGGGCACGATGGCCGCGGGCATTCCGGATCAGCCGAACGTCTTCTACTTCGGCGCGGCCGGCGGCGGCGTCTGGAAAACCGACGACGCCGGCGCGACGTGGCAATCGATGTCCGACGGTCTCGAATCCGCATCGGTCGGCGCGATCGCGATCGCACCGAGCGACGCGAAAACTCTCCATGTCGGCATGGGCCACCCCGAGCCGCGCTACGACATCGCCGCGGGCGACGGAATGTACAAATCCACCGACGGCGGCGCGCACTGGCA
>DASZWL010000032.1:0-2362 GCA_035546695.1 Rhodanobacteraceae bacterium
TCCGCGCGATCCAGGGCACCGGCTTCAAGTCGCTGCAGGAAGGCCAGAAGGTGACCTTCGTCGCCGTGCAGGGCCAGAAAGGCATGCAGGCCGACCAGGTGCAGGTCGTCTGATCCAAGGCTTCAGAGTCAACTGAAAAAAGCGGCCCCGGGCGGAAACGTCCGGGGCTTTTTTTTTCGGCGCTTCGTTGCGGCGGAGCAAGGCTGGAGAATCCGTATCGCGCGATTGCGTTCGCCGCACAAACAGCGCACGCTGCGCGCGCATTCGGCGACAACGACCTGGGAGGGATCGATGTCGGATCGGAACACGGCGTCGACGACTCGGCGCGAGCTCTTGCGCATGATCGGCCTCGCGGCCGGCGGCGCAGCGATGTATCAGGCGATGACGGCGCTCGGTTACGCGGCCGAATCGCCACGGAAAGGGCCGATCGATCTTTCCGGTGCGCCGCGCGGCGCGTCGGTGCTGATCCTCGGCGCCGGCATCGCCGGCATGACGGCCGCGTACGAGCTTCGCAACGCGGGCTATCGCGTCGAAGTGCTCGAGTACAACGCGCGGCCCGGCGGACGCAACTGGACGCTGCGCGGCGGCGATACGTATACCGAGCTCGGCGGCGCGACGCAGCATTGCCGCTTCGACGAAGGCCACTACGTCAATCCGGGTCCGTGGCGCCTGCCGCATCATCACCGGAACATCCTGCATTACTGCCGCGAGCTCGGCGTCGCGCTGGAACCCTTCGTCGAGCTCAACCACAACGCGTACCTGCACTCGACGCAGGCGTTCGGCGGCAAACCGCAGCGCTATCGCGAATACCAGTCGGATTTCAACGGCACGATCGCCGAGCTGCTCGCGAAATCGGTGACGCAACGCGGGCTCGATGCGCCGCTGACGAAGGAAGACGGCGAGAAGCTGCTCGCCGCGTTGCAGCTCTTCGGCGCGCTCGACAAGGACTATCGCTACGTCGAAAGCAACGACACGAGCGACCGCCGCGGCTACGCGCGCGATCCCGGCGGCGGGCTCTCGGCGAGACCGGTCTACTCGAAGCCGCTTTCGCCCGAAGACGTGATCCGCTCGGGCCTCTGGCAGTTTCCGTGGCTCAACAGCATCTACGAATTCCAGGAGACGCTGTTCCAGCCGGTCGGCGGCATGGGCCGCATCGGCGAGGCGTTCGGGCGCGAGCTCGGCAAGATCATCCGCTACAACGCGCGCGTGACCGGCATCGAGCAGGACGAGCGCGGCGTCACCGCGCATTACGAAGATACGAAAATACCGGGCGCGACGCGCACGGCACGCGCGGACTGGTGCCTGTGCACGATCCCGCTCTCGATCCTCGGCCAGATCCCGATGAACGTCGGCAAGCCCATGGCCGATGCGATCGCGGCCGTGCCGTATGCGGCGGCGATCAAGATCGGCTTGCAGTTCAAGCGGCGATTCTGGGAAGAGGACGAAGAGATCTACGGCGGCATCACGCTGACCGATCTCCCGATCCAGCAGATCGGCTATCCCTCGCACGGATTCTTCGAGCGCGGCAAAGGCGTCCTGCTCGGCGCATACACCTGGGGCGACGCCGCGTTCGAGATGACCGCGATGAGCCCCGACGAGCGCGTGCGCGCGGCGGTTCATTACGGCAGGCAAATCCATCCGCAATACGACGCGGAATTCGACAACGGCATCGCGGTCGCGTGGCACCGATCGCCGTTCACGATGGGCTGCTTCGGCATCTGGTCCGACGCCGCGCGCGAGCAGCACTACGACAATCTCTGCGCGATCGACGGCCGCATCGCGCTCGCCGGCGAGCACGCGTCGTACCTGCCGGCGTGGCAGGAGGGTGCGGTCACTTCCGCGCTCGATGCGATCTCGCGCATCCACGCGCGCGCGGTCGCGGGAGGGCACGCATGAGCACGCGAACGATGGTCATCGGCGCGTTCGCGGCGATCGCGATCGGCGCGTGCGTCGCGGCGCCGATGCTTTTCGCCGCCGAAGCGAGCGAGCCGATCGTCGGCACGCTGAAGAACGCGAGCGGCGAGGAAATCTATCGCCGAGTCTGCCAGGGTTGCCACATGTCGGACGGTCGCGGCGCGCAAGGCGGCGGCACGTATCCCGCGCTCGCGGAGAATCCGCATCTCGCGTCGGCGCAGTTCACGGCAACGACCGTCGCGCTCGGCCGTCGCAACATGCCGCACTTCGCGCCGCAGCCGGAGCTCGGCGGTTTCGAGGCGTTCGTCACGCTGCACCTCGACGACGCGCAGATCGCGGCCGTCGTCAATTACGTGCGCAGCCATTTCGGCAATCGCTACACGGACGAGTTGACCGAAGCGGACATCAAGGCGCTGCATCCTTAGAAGACAAAGGCGCTGGGTCCCCG
>DASZWL010000033.1:0-6913 GCA_035546695.1 Rhodanobacteraceae bacterium
TCATGAGCTCGCTATGACATCGAGAAGGTGTTCGGGAATCGGACGCGGCCGGAAACCGGTCGCGTCGAGACAGGCGACGCGCACGCGCGCTTCGACCAGCGCGCGCGCCTCGGGTTCGCGCTTGAGCGTCTGCGCGACGACGAAGCTCGCGCTGCGCCGTTCGATAGGCTGCACGGTCGCGGTCAGGAGATCGTCGAGCCGCGCCGGCGCGTTGAAGCGGATCTCCAGCGCATGCACGACGAAGACGACGTTCTCGCGCTCGCGAAGCTCGCTCTGCCCGATGCCGGCGGCGCGCAGCCATTCCGTGCGCGCACGCTCGAGGAAATGCAGATACCTCGCGTGATAGACGACGCCGCCCGCGTCGGTGTCTTCCCAGTAGATGCGGATAGGGAAGGCGAAGATCGGGGAATTGGGAATGGGGAATCGGGAATGGGCAAAGGCGCTCACGCTTTCGGCCCTTCCGATTCCCGATTCCCTATTCCCGATTCCCGCTCGAAGAGATCCTCGACCCCAGCCCGCCGCGGCGGCGCCAATCCGAAATGCCTCCACGCCTTCGCCGTCACCATGCGTCCGCGCGCGGTGCGCACGAGAAAACCCTGCTGGATCAGATACGGCTCCAGCACATCCTCGATCGTGCCGCGCTCTTCCGAGAGCGCGGCGGCGAGCGATTCGACACCGACCGGGCCGCCGTCGAAGTTCTCGATGATCATGCCGAGCAGGCGCCGGTCGAGCGCATCGAACCCTTCCTCGTCGACCTTCAGCATTTCGAGCGCGGCGCTCGCGACCTCGGCGCTGACGACGCCGGTCGCCTTGATCTCGGCGAAGTCGCGCACGCGCCGCAGCAGGCGGTTCGCGATGCGCGGCGTGCCGCGCGAGCGGCGCGCGATCTCGGCCGCGCCTTCGGCGTCGCACGGAATGCCGAGAATCTTCGCCGAGCGGCGCACGATCGCGGCGAGTTCGAGCGGCGAATAGAACTCGAGCCGGTGCACGATGCCGAAGCGGTCGCGGAGCGGCGCGGTGAGAAGCCCGGCGCGCGTCGTCGCGCCGATCAGCGTGAACGGCGGAAGGTCGAGCTTGATCGAGCGCGCCGCCGGCCCTTCGCCGATCATGATGTCGATCTGGAAATCCTCGAGCGCCGGATACAGCACTTCCTCGACGATCGGCGACAGGCGGTGGATCTCGTCGACGAACAGCACGTCGCGCGGCTCGAGGTTCGTCAGGAGCGCGGCGAGATCGCCGGGACGCTCGAGCACCGGCCCCGACGTCGATCGAAGGTTGACGCCGAGCTCGTTCGCGATCACGTGCGAGAGCGTCGTCTTGCCGAGCCCCGGCGGACCGAACACGAGCACGTGATCGAGCGCCTCGTTGCGCCGCCGCGCCGCCTCGATCGAGATCGCGAGCTGCTCGCGCACGGCCGGCTGGCCGAGGTAGTCGGCAAGCTTCTGTGGGCGGATCGACGCTTCGACGACGTCGTCGTCGGGGCTCGCGGCGGTGGCGATGAGGCGGTCGGACATTGAAAGAGCCGGGATTCGGGATTCGAGAGATTGGGGATTCGGGAAGGCTCGGCGATTATCGCCGCCTATCACGAACGCAGGTAGGGAGAGCGGTGCTCGGTAGGCTCGCGTTCAGCTCGTGGCCGCTTTCCGAATCTCCAATCCCGAATCCCGAATCCCGGCTTTTTCAAATCTCCACCTGCGTCCCCAGCTCCACCAGCCGATTCCCCGGAATCTGGAAGAACGCCGTCGCCGGCGTCGCATTGCGCTGCATGAACACGAAGAGCTTGTCGCGCCAGCGCGCCATGCCGGGGCGATCGGTCGCGACGATGCTCTCGCGGCTCAGGAAGAATGTCGTGTCCATCAGATCGAACGGCAGGCCGCAGGCGCTGATCGACGCGATCGCTTCGGGCACGTCGGGGTCTTCGGCGAATCCGAAACGCAGGATCAGCTTGTAGAAATCGTTGCCGAGCGATTCGACCGATACGCGCTCGTCGGCGTCGGCGGTCGGCGTCTCCAGCACCTCGACGGTCAGAAGTACGTTGCGCTCGTGCAGCACCTTGTTGTGCTTCAAGTTGTGCAGCAACGCGTGTGGAACCGCGTCGAGGTTCGCGGTCATGAACACCGCCGTGCCCGGCACGCGCAGCGGCGGATGCGCAGCGATCGACGCGATGAACGGTTCGAGCGCGAGGCCGCTCTGCTTGATCTCGCGCATGACGAGCTCGCGTCCGCGGCGCCATGTCGCCATCATCGTGAAGATCACGGCGCCGAGCACGAGCGGGAACCAGCCGCCGTGCTCGACCTTGTCCGCGTTCGCGGTCAGGAATGCCGCATCGACGAAGAGGAACACGATGCCGACCGCCGCGACTTTCGCACGGCTCCAGTGCCACAGACGCCGGAACACGATCATGACGAGGATCGAATCGATCGTCATCGTGCCGACGACCGCGATGCCGTACGCCGCGCCGAGATTGTCCGACGAGCGGAAACCGATGACGACCGCGAGCGTCAGCACGAGCAGCATGCGGTTGATCCACGGAAGATAGATCTGCCCGCGCGTCTGCCGCGAGGTGTGACGCACTTCCATGCGCGGCAGATAGCCGAGCTGGATCGCCTCGCGCGTCACCGAGAACGCGCCGGAGATGACCGCTTGCGAAGCGATCACGGCGGCGGCGGTCGCGAGCACGAGCATCGGGATCAGGAGCGGCTCGGGCACCATCTTGTAGAGCGGATTCTCGGCCGCAGCGGGATTCGCGATCAGGAGCGCGCCCTGCCCGAAGTAGTTCAGCACGAGCGCCGGCAACACGAGACCGAACCACGAGACGCGGATCGGTTTCTTGCCGAAATGTCCCATGTCCGCGTAGAGCGCCTCGGCGCCGGTGATGCAGAGTACGACCGTGCCGAGCGCGAAGAACGCGATCCAGTGCGCGTCGAGGAAGAACTCGATCGCGTAATACGGCGAGATCGCACGCAGCACACCGGGATGCTGCGCGATGTGCCAGAGCCCGAGCGCGGCGAGCACGAGGAACCAGATCGACATCACCGGCGCGAACACGGCGCCGACGCGGCCCGTGCCGCGGTTCTGGAACGCGAACAGCAGCACGATGATGAGCGCAGCGATCGGCACGACGAAGTGATCGAGCCTCGGCGCCAGCACCTCGAGGCCCTCGACCGCGCCGAGCACCGAGATCGCCGGCGTGATGACGCCGTCGCCGAAGAAGAGCGACGCGCCGAAGACTCCGAGCACGATGATCCACCAGCGCGCGTGCTGGCTCGATCGCACGCTGCGCTGCGCGAGCGCGGTCAGCGACATGATGCCGCCCTCGCCCTTGTTGTCGGCGCGCATGATGAAGCCCGCGTACTTGACCGACACGACGAGGATCAATGACCAGAACATCAGCGAGAGGATGCCGAGCACGTTCTCCTCGGTCGGCGGCACGCCCTGATGGCCGAACGTCTGCCGGATCGCGTAGAGCGGGCTCGTGCCGATGTCGCCGTAGACGACGCCGATCGCGCCGAGCGTCAGCGCCGTCATGCGGGCGCGCGCGTCGTCGCCGGTAGCCGATGTGGAAGCGTCGCTCATCGCATTCGTGCTCAGCGCAGCGCGGCCTTGAGGGCCTTGCGGATGATCTCCTCGGCGCGATCGCCGGGCGCCGCCGCGTCGCGGACGAGCCGCGCCGCCTCGGCCGGCTTGTAGCCGAGCGTCTGCAGCGCGACCGTCGCCTCGGTGACCGGATCTTTCGGCACCGCGCCGCCTGCGCCCACCGCCGGGCCGAGATCGCTCACGCGATCGCGAAGCTCGACGAGCATGCGCTCGGCGGTCTTCTTGCCGATGCCGGGAATACGCGTCAGCGCGGCGACGTCGCCCTGCTGGATCAGCCGCGCGAACTCGTCGGTCGAGACGCCCGAGAGCACCGCGAGCGCGATCTTCGCGCCGATGCCGCTGACCTTCTGGAGATTGCGGAACAGCGCGCGCTCGGCTTCGCGCAGGAAACCGTACAGCACGGCGGTGTCTTCCTTCACCGCGTAGTGCGTGAAGAGATTGACCTCGCGCCCGGCCTCGGGCAGATCGAAGAACGTCGACATCGGCGCTTCGAGCTCGTAGCCGACGCCGCCGACGTCAACGACGAGCGAGGGCGGCTGCTTCGCAATTAGCGTTCCTCGCAGGCGGCCGATCATCGGCGTCTCCACGCGACGCGCGGCATGCCGAGGCGAGCGACGCTCGCGCGCACGTGTGCGTGCGTCAGCGCGATCGCGAGCGCGTCGGCCGCGTCGGCCTGGATCTTCTCGCGAAGGTTCAGCAGCACGCCGACCATGTGCTGCACCTGCGTCTTGTCGCCCGAGCCCGTGCCGACGACCGATTGCTTGACTTCGCGCGCGGCATATTCACTGACCGCGATGCCGCGGCTGACCACCGCGCAGATCGCGGCGCCGCGCGCCTGGCCGAGCTTCAGCGCCGAATCGGGATTGCGCGAGACGAAGACGCGCTCGACAGCGCACTCGTGCGGCGCGTAGTCGGCAATGATCGCGCCGAGCTCGTCGAAGAGCTGCTTGAGACGGTCGGCGAACGAATCGTTGTCCAGCAGGTTCAGCGCCGTATTGAAGACATGGCGCGAGCGTCCCGCGTCATCGACTTCGATGATGCCGATGCCGGTGCGACGGCTGCCGGGGTCGATGCCGAGAATGCGCACGAAGCCGGGAGCCGGGAGCCGGGAGCCGGGAGTCGGAGAGAGCGAGCGCACGGTCATCGCGGCAGCGCGAAGCGTCCGTTGCGCAGAAAGCCGATCGTGAGATCGACGACGTCCGACGAAAACAGCAATCCCGTATGCGTCGCGTCCACGGTGCAGTGATCGGAAAGACCCGCGAGCCGCGTCTCCTCGACCGATACCGTGCCGTCGTGCGGCGCCTTCAGCAGTGCGCAGAGGCTGATGCCGAGCCCGAACGGCATGCGGCCCGCGACGACGCCGACCGGTCGGCTGCCATCCCAGCGTTCGACGCCCGAGACGAGCACATTGTGGTTCGCGCCGAGAACCCAGCGTCCGCCGGGAAAATGCGCGAGCAATCTCGCGACCGAACTGCCTTTCAGCGGAGGACCGAGACAGACGACGTGGCCGCGCGGCAGATCGCGCGCGCGCCGCGTTGCTTCGAGCGCGACGACGCCGCCGAGACTGTGCCCGACGAGGTGCACGCGATCGGCGCCGGCCTCGCGCATGCGCGTGCGCAGGCGCTCGCAGGTCGCGTTTGCGTCGCCGAAGACGCTCGCGTAATCGAACACGTCGACCGAATAGCCGGCTGCGCGCAGACGGCGAGCGAGCGAGAACAATGTGAGCCCGCGCATCCAGACGCCGTGAAGAAGGATCACGTGCTCGACCATCGGCTTATTGTACGCGCGCCGCGGCGTGCGCACGCCGGCGCGCGCGCGGGCGCGCGGCCGACTCGTCTTCGCGGCGGCGGGCATTTCCGGCTCAGCTCTTCTCGGGCGGTGGAACCACGCGCACGTGCAGCTCGGCGAGCTGCGCGTCGGCGATCGGCGAAGGTGCTGCGGTCATGAGATCCTGCGCGGTCGTCGTCTTCGGAAACGCGATGACGTCGCGGATCGACTCGGTGCCGGCCATCAGCGCCGCGATGCGGTCGATGCCGAACGCGATGCCGCCGTGCGGCGGTGCGCCGTGCTTCAAGGCTTCGAGCAGGAAGCCGAATTTCGCTTCCGCTTCTTCGCTGCCGATGCCGAGCAGCTCGAAAACCGCGCTCTGCATTTCCGGACGATGGATGCGGATCGAGCCGCCGCCGATCTCGTTGCCGTTCAGCACCATGTCGTACCCGCGCGAGACCGCGATCGCGGCATTCGCTTCGAGGTCGGCGACGTCGTCGATCTTCGGCGCCGTGAACGGGTGATGCAGCGCGACGAATCGTTTCGCGCCGGAGTCGTACTCGAACATCGGGAAATCGACGACCCAGAGCGGCGCCCACGCGTTCGCGACGAGTCCGCGATCGCGCGCGACTTTCAATCGCAGCGCGCCCATGAAATCGGAAACGGTCTTGTAGACGCCGGCGCCGAAGAAAATCATGTCGCCGGATTCGGCGCGCGTCGCATCGAGGATCTTCGCGAGCGTCGCGTCGTCGAGGAATTTCGCGACCGGCGAGTTGACGCCTTCCCTGCCCTTCGCGCGATCCTCGATGCGCATCCACGCAAGGCCCTTCGCGCCGTACTTTGCGACGTAGGCGCCGAGATCGTCGATCTGCTTGCGCGAAAGATCTGCGCCGCCCGGCACGCGGAGCGCGGCGACGCGACCGCCGTCGCTCATCGCGGCGTCGGCGAACACCTTGAACTCGACGTTCCTCACGTGCTCGGCGATGTCGACGAGCTCCATCGCGATGCGAAGGTCGGGCTTGTCCGAGCCGTAGCGGCGCATCGCCTCTTCGTAGGTCAGGCGCGGGAACGGATCGGCGAGCTCGACGCCGGCGACTTCCCTGAAGATCGCGCGGATCATCGCCTCGACCGTGTCCTGCACGGTGCGCTCGTCGACGAACGCGAATTCCATGTCGAGCTGCGTGAATTCGGGTTGACGATCGGCGCGCAGATCCTCGTCGCGGAAGCAGCGCGCGATCTGGTAGTAGCGATCGAAGCCCGCGACCATCAGGAGCTGCTTGAACAGCTGCGGTGACTGCGGCAGCGCGTAGAACTCGCCCGCGTGCACGCGCGAGGGCACGAGGTAATCGCGTGCGCCTTCGGGCGTCGCTTTCGTCAGGATCGGCGTCTCGATGTCCTGGAAGCCGCGCGCGTCGAGCCAGCGGCGAAGCGCCGCGACGAGCCTGATGCGCAAACGCATCATGCGCTGCATCTCGGGACGGCGAAGATCGAGGTAGCGGTATTTGAGCTTCAGATCCTCGTTCGTGTGCTCGTGCAGCGCGAACGGCAG
>DASZWL010000034.1:0-4147 GCA_035546695.1 Rhodanobacteraceae bacterium
CGTTCCGTCCATGCCGCCGCAGAACCCCAAGGTCGGCTTCGTCAGCCTCGGCTGTCCGAAAGCCCTCGTCGATTCCGAGCGCATCCTGACCCAGCTCAAGGTCGAGGGCTACGACATCGTGCCGACGTACGATGCGGCCGACGTCGTGGTCGTCAACACCTGCGGATTCATCGATGCGGCCGTCGCCGAGTCGCTCGATGCGATCGGCGAGGCACTCGAGGAAAACGGCAAGGTCATCGTGACCGGCTGTCTCGGCAAGCGCGCCGACGTGATCCGCGAAGCGCATCCCGATGTGCTCTCGATCTCGGGTCCGCAGGATTACGCGAGCGTCATGAACGCGGTGCACGCGGCGTTGCCGCCGAAGCACGATCCGTTCGTCGATCTCGTGCCTCCGCAAGGGATCAAGCTGACGCCGAAGCACTACGCGTATCTCAAGATCTCCGAAGGCTGCAATCATCGCTGCACGTTCTGCATCATTCCGTCGATGCGCGGCGATCTCGTCTCGCGACCGATCGACGAAGTGCTCGTCGAGGCCGAGAAGCTCGTCAAGGGCGGCGTCAGGGAGCTCCTCGTCGTCTCGCAGGACACGAGCGCATACGGCGTCGATCTCAGGTACGCCGAACGCGAATGGCGAGGCCGGCGCTACGCGACGCGCATGACCGATCTCTGCCGCGGTCTCGGCGAGATCGGCGTCTGGGTGCGATTGCATTACGTGTATCCGTATCCGCACGTCGACGACGTGATCCCGCTGATGGCGCAAGGCCGAATCCTTCCGTATCTCGACATTCCGTTCCAGCATGCGAGCCCGCGCATCCTGAAGCGCATGAAGCGTCCGGGCGACGTCGAGAAAGTCCTGTCGCGCGTCAAGTCGTGGCGCGCGGCGTGTCCCGATCTCACGTTGCGCTCGACGTTCATCGTCGGCTTTCCGGGCGAGACCGAAGCTGAGTTCGAGGAGCTGCTCGCGTTCCTGCGCGAAGCCGAGCTCGATCGCGTCGGCGCGTTCGCGTATTCGCCGGTCGAGGGCGCGAAGGCGAATGCGTTGTCCGATCCTGTGCCCGAGGACGTGAAGGAGGAGCGCCTCGAACGCTTCATGGAAGTCCAGGCGGAAATCTCCGCCGAACGGCTCGAGCGCAAGATCGGCTCGCGCATCGAGGTGATCGTCGATGAGGTCGACGCCGACGGCGCGATCGCGCGATCGAAGGCCGACGCGCCGGAGATCGACGGCGTGGTGCGCATCGACGACGGGCAGGCGCTGAGGCCGGGACAGTTCGTCGACGTCGACGTGATCCATGCCGACGATCACGATCTGATCGCGCGAGTCGCTTGCTGATTCGCTTGGCCGGCGCACGCGGCTTGCACATCGCATGATCGGGACATCAACAGCGCCACCAGAAGGATGCGAAGCGCCGATCGGCGGCAGGTCGCTGCAGCTTCTCCGGCTGGCTTTCCATGGCGACCGCGTCTTCGAGGCAGAGGACGTCGAGGCGCTCAATGACGCCCTGCGGCGCCGCGAAGACACGCGCAATTTCCGTTTCGTCGTCCAGGACGAGACGCTTCTTTCCGACGGACTCCATTACGAGGAGCGCATCGCGCGCCACGGCGTCATCGCGACGCGCGAGGCGAATACGCATGACCTTTTCAACGCGCATGTCTGGTTGCGGCACACGGCGCTCAAGCGCGCGATGAATGCGCGCCAGGTCGCCGATATCGCTCGCGTCGGCCGGAAGCAGCGCACACGCGGCCAGTGCGCGCTGACGCATTTCGACGAAGCGGGAGCGATCGTCTGGCTCGGTTCCCGTGATCTCGTGCATGCCTGGGACGCGCACGATTGGCGCGTGCTGTTTCGCGAGCGCGCGGCCGACTGGGGCTCGCGCATCGCGGTCACGGTGATCGGGCATGCGTTGTTCGATCACGCGCTTGCGCACGGCGAGGCGCCCGTTGCGAAGGCGATCGCGGTCGTCGTCGGCCAAACCGCGATCGCGACGATGGCTTGCGGCGCGATGCTGTCTTCCTGGCCGGATGCCGAGCGGTCCATCGCGGATTCGATCGAAGAGGGACGGCTTCTCGCCGATCCGCAGGAACTGCGGCCCTTGCCGCTCGCCGGCATTCCGGGCTGGCACGCGGGCGAACAGGACGATCGGTTCTACGCGACTTCACCGTGCTTCCGTCCGCCGCGCAAGGATCGCAGGTATCCGGCGCCGATCGCCTTGTCGCCGCCCGATCGTTGAAAGCTGCGCGAAAGGAGGACGCTGCGCACCGGCTGCATGACGCGATCGCGCGCCTAGACGCTGCGCAGGCGGGAACTTTTCGCGAATCTTGCGGTATCTTGCGCAGCGCTCGCGTTTCGTCCGCCGGGAGGGCGGCCGCGGCTTCGCGCCGCGGCACGGACTGCGCGGATTCCCGAGTGCACCGATCCGAAGGCGCGGCCGGAGCATCGCCGCGAATCTCTCGCGATCGCGAAATCGGCAACCAGCGCGGGTTCGCCGGGCCTTGGCTCGTGCGCGCCCGTTTCGACGAGGGTGAAGCGGACCATGATAGAAACCCGACAACTCGTAAAACGCTACGGCGATCTCGTCGCCGTGGACGGCATCAGCTTCAAGGTCGAGCCCGGGCAAGTGCTCGGCTTCCTCGGCCCGAACGGCGCCGGCAAGTCGACGACGATGAAGATGCTGGCCGGCTTCCTCGCGCCGACGTCGGGTTCCGCGTCGGTCGGCGGATTCGACGTCGAGAAGCAGCCGCTCGAAGCCAAGCGCGTGCTCGGCTACCTGCCCGAAGGCGCGCCGAGCTACGGCGAGATGACGGTCCGCGAATTCCTCGAGTTCATCGCCGACGTGCGCGGATTGTCCGGCGAGCGCCGCGACCAGCGTCTCGACGATGCGATCGCCCGGCTGCATCTCGAGCGCGTGCTGGAGCAGCCGATCGACACGCTGTCGAAGGGTTTCAAGCGTCGCGTCGGGCTCGCGCAGGCGATCCTGCACGATCCGGCCGTGCTGATCCTCGACGAGCCGACCGACGGCCTCGATCCGAACCAGAAGCACGAGGTGCGCACGCTGATCAACGCGATGGCGCGCGACAAGACGATCATCGTCTCGACGCATCTGCTGGAAGAAGTCCACGCGGTCTGCACGCGCGCGATCATCATCGCGGCGGGACGCATCCTCGCCGACGCGACGCCGGCCGAGCTCGAGGCGCGTTCGCGCTATCACCAGGCCGTGTCGCTGACGGCCGAGAACGTCGGCGCGGCGAAGGATGCGCTGGCGCGCGTCGCCGACGTCGCCGCGATCGAAGTCGATCCGCAGGACGGTCGCATCACGGCATTTCCGAAACCGGGCCGCGCGATCTTCGTCGCCGTCAGTGACGCGCTGAAATCGCAAGGCGTCGCCGTCCGCGAGCTCGCGCTCGAAGGCGGCCGCCTCGACGAGGTGTTCCGCACCGTCACGCAAGGCGCAACCGGCAAGGAGGCTCGCACATGAGCGGCGTTTTCACGGTCTTCAAGCGCGAGCTCAAGAGCTATTTCGCGACGCCGGTCGCGTACGTGTTCATCGTGATCTTCCTGATCCTCTCGGGCGCGTTCACGTTCTATCTCGGCAATTTCTACGAGCGCGGCCAGGCCGATCTGCAGCCGTTCTTCAATTTCCATCCGTGGCTCTATCTCTTCCTCGTGCCGGCCGTGTCGATGCGGCTCTGGGCCGAGGAGCGAAAGAGCGGCACGATCGAGCTCTTGCTGACGCTGCCGATCACGATGTGGCAGGCCGTGCTCGGCAAGTTCCTCGCGGCATGGGTTTTCATCGGCATCGCGCTCGCGCTGACGTTCCCGATCTGGATCACGGTCAACTATCTCGGCAGCCCGGACAACGGCGTGATCTTCGCGAGCTACGTCGGCTCGTTCCTGATGGCCGGCGCGTTCCTCGCGATCGGATCGTGCATCTCGGCGACGACGCGCAACCAAGTCGTCGCGTTCATCCTGACGGTCGTGATCTGCTTCCTGCTGCTGCTGGCCGGCTTCCCGCTCGTGCTCGACGCATTCCGCGCGATCGCGCCGCAGGGCGTCGTCGATGCGGTGTCGGGGCTTTCGTTCCTGACGCACTTCGCGTCGATCGGCAAGGGCGTGATCGATCTTCGCGATCTCATCTATTTCCTGTTGATG
>DASZWL010000035.1:0-10146 GCA_035546695.1 Rhodanobacteraceae bacterium
GCGAGCGGTCGCGCGTCGACGAGCGCCCATGCGCCGAGCGCGGCGAAGGCGATGCTGAGCACCGAGATCTGATTCGGCGTGATCGAAGAGCGCGCGAGCGCCGAGGCGATGCCTCGCGCCCAGCGCGTGTCGCGGGATGCCAGCGGTCGGCGGTCCGGTGAAGTCATCGTATCCGTTGAAGTCGTCGCATCGGTGCCCGCAACACCGTCATTCCGGCGAAAGCCGGAATCCATTTGCCTTAGGTTAATCAGTCCGGCCACTCGTTGAGATGCGGCCCGAATTCCTTGCGCTGCCGTCGGACGATGCAGAACCGTTGCCCGCTCGGCGCTTCCATGACCTGCCAGCGACCGCCGTGCGGCGCGTCGATGCGCTTCGCGCCGAGCGCTTCGAGCCGTTTCGCCTCGGCCTCGATGTCGTCGGTCTCGATGTCGAGATGCACGCGGCTCTCGTGACCGACCTTCTGCAACAGGATGATCGGCTCGTCCGCAGCGGTCGCGAGGCGCGCGTACTTGCCGTCGCCGTCTTCGTCGTACGACTCGACGGGCTTGCCGAACGCGCGGCTCCAGAAGTCGGTCGCGGATTTCAGGTCGTCGACGCGGCAGTCGATGACGATCGTGCAGAGGCGGCTGTGGTGCATGGTGGGAGAGCGGGGTTGAGGGCTGAGGGTTGAGAAAAGCGTGTGCGCCGATTGCGCGATGGTTGGTCGCTGAATCTCGATTTTCGTTTCGGTCGTCGATCCTCGCCCTCAGCCCTTTCCTCTAGTCCTCACTGCGCCAGCGCCAGATCATCCAGCATCGCCTTCAAAAACCGCGCCGCCTCCCCGCCGGTCGCGGCGCGATGATCGAATGTCAGCGACAGCGGAATCACGCGATGCGATTCGAAGCCGCCCATGACCGGCGTCATCTGGAAGCGTCCCTTGCCCGCGGCGACGATCGCGACGCACGGCGGCACGACGACCGGCGTCGCATAGCGTCCGGCGAACACGCCGAAGTTCGAGAGCGAGATCGTGTAGCCCGAAAGCTCCGACGGCGGAATGCTGCGATCCTCGACCGAAGCGCGCAGCCGGTTGACCGCCGTGCGAACGCCGGCCGCGTCGAGCATGTCGGCGTTGCGCAGCGCCGGCACGAACAATCCGTCGTCGGTGTCGACTGCGATGCCAATGTCGACGTGCGGATGCAGCGTGCGCGTCAGATTCTCGCCGTCGAACCACGCGTTCAGCGCCGGCACGGTCTTGCACGCGCGCACGATCGAGCGAATGAGACGGCCCGTGATGTCGTTGCCGGGGAGCCATGCGTGGATGTCGGCGTCGTCGGCGAGCGTCGTCGGCACGACTTTCGCGTGCGCGTCGGCCATCACGCGCGCCATGTTGCGGCGCACGCCTTTCAATTGCTCGGGCTGTCCCGTCGCCGCGACGCTCGGCGGTGTCGTGCGCATCGGCCTTCCCGTTGCAGATAGCGCCGTTCTTTCACCTCGCCCGCTCGCGGGAGAGGTCGCCGCGCCAGCGGCGGATGAGGGTATCGGAGCGGAGCGCGCGGGCGTCACGCCGACCTTTGCCGCGCCCGCTGCCGCCGCGTCCTTGACGTCCTTCATCGTCACGACGCCACCCGCACCGCTCGCGGCGACGCGCGAAAGATCGACGCCGAGCTTCTTCGCCAACGCGCGCACGGCCGGCACCGCTTTCACGCCGCCGACGCTCGTTGCCTGCTCGGCATGCACGCGATCGCTCGACTGCATCGCGCCGACGACGGTGCCTTCGTCGGCGCGGCCCGCGTCGTCGTTCTCGACGATCTCGCCTCCTTCGTCCGAGGCGACGACGCCCTTGCCGTCGGGCGCTTCGTTGCCCGCACCTTTTCCGGCCGGCGCCGCCGCGGTCTTCGCAGGCTTGGCGGGCGGCGCGTGATGATGTCCGGTCGATTCCGCTTCGGCGCGCTGCGGCATCTTCGGATCGATCTCGAACTCCGCCAGCGCGGCGCCGGTCGCGATGACGTCGCCGGCGCCGCCGTGCACCTTGACGAGCTTGCCCGAGAACGGCGAGGGCACTTCGACGACGGCCTTCGCGGTCTCCATCGAGACGAGCGGCTCGTCGAGCTTCACGGTGCCGCCTTCCTTGACGAGCCATTCGACGATCGTCGCGTCGGGCAGGCCTTCGCCGAGGTCGGGGAGGTGGAAGGTTTTCAGGTTCGCCATGACGACGTTCTCATCTGTTGCTCGTCATCCCGGCGAAAGGCCGGGATCCAGTTTCTGTCTTTGCGCGCTTTCGAAGAGCTGCATCCCGGCCTTCGCCGGGATGACGGCTCATGAAGCGGCAATGCTCCGCTTCGCCGCCGCGACGATCTTCTCGACGCTCGGCAGATATTTCATCTCGAGCCGGTACAACGGAATGTGCGTGTCGTAACCCGTGACGCGCTCGACCGGCGCCTGCAATTCGTAAAGGCATTCCTCCGCGACGCGCGCCGCGATCTCGGCGCCGAAACCGGCCGTGCGCGGCGCTTCGTGCACGATCACGCAGCGGCCGGTCTTCTGCACGGATTCGCGGATCGTGTCGAAATCGAGCGGCTTCAATGTCGCGACGTCGATGACTTCGGCGCTGATGCCTACCTCGGCCAACGCGTCGGCGGCTTCGAGCGATTCCTTCACCTGCGCGCCCCAGGTCACGATCGTGACGTCGCTGCCGTCGCGCAGCACGAAGCAGACGTCGAGCGGTAGCGCCTCGCCGTCGTCGGGCACTTCTTCCTTGTACTGGCGATAGATGCGCTTGGGCTCATAGAAGATCACGGGATCAGGATCGCGGATCGCCGCGAGCAGCAATCCGTACGCGCGCCCTGGCGACGAAGGCAGCACGACGCGCAAGCCCGGGATGTTCGTGAAGAGATGCTCGTTCGCTTCCGAATGATGCTCCGGCGCGCGGATGCCGCCGCCCCACGGCGCGCGGAACACGGCCGGGCAGCTCATGCGCCCGCGCGTGCGCGTGCGAAGGCGCGCGGCGTGACACGCGATGTGCTCCATCATCGGATAGATGAAGCCCTCGAACTGCGCTTCGGCGATCGGCTTCATGCCTTGTGCGGCGAGGCCGACCGTGAGGCCCGCGATCGTCGTCTCGTCGAGCGGCGTGTCGATGACGCGCTCGGCGCCGAATTTCTGCTGCAGGCCGACCGTCGCGCGGAACACGCCGCCGTTGACGCCGACGTCCTCGCCGAGCACGACGACCGATTCGTCGGCCTTCATCTCGTATGCGAGCGCCTGGGTGACGGCTTCGATGAGGGTGATTTGTGCCATGGGTCTCTGGTTTCCGTCGTCCCCGCGAAAGCGGGGACCCAGTGCCTTTACGTTCCGAACATCAAAGTCGCTAGGTTCCCGCCTTCGCGGGAACGACGAGCTAGTGGTTCTTCTCCGCCGCGATCGCCGCGTCGCGTTGCGCCGCGAGATCCGCGGGCACTTCCGCATACGTGTAATCGAACATCGCCTCGACCGGCTGCGTCTTCGTCTCGAGATACGCGTTGACCTCGGCGTCGACGCGCGTCGCGCAGTCGGTCTTCCACGCTTCCTCTTCCTTCTCGGTCCACGCGTTGAGCGACATCAGATATGCCTTCAACCGTTTCAGCGGCTCGCGATCCCAGGCGGCTTTGACTTCGGCGTCCGGACGATAGCGGCGCGCGTCATCGGCCGTCGTGTGATCGGAAAGTCGATACGTGACCGCCTCGATGACCGTGCCGCCGTGTCCGTGTCGCGCGCGCTTGATCGCGTGATCGAGCGCCGCGCGCATCGCGATGAGATCGTTGCCGTCGGCCTGCACGCATTCGAGGCCGGCCGCGATGCCTTTCTGCGCGAGCGTCGTCGCTCCGGTCTGCATGCGGCGCGGCACCGAGATTGCCCACTGGTTGTTGACGATGACCGCGACGAGCGGCAGCTGCATCGCGCCGGTCACGTTGATCGCGCCATAGAAATCGGCTTTCGACGAGCCGCCGTCGCCGACGACCGTGACCGCGACGCGCGGCTCCTTCCTGATCTTGAACGCGAGCGCCGAGCCCGCTCCGTGCAGGCACTGCGTAGCGATCGGCACCGCCCACGCGAAATCGTGCGCGGGGCCGGAGAAATCGTTGCCCCGCTCGTCGCCGCCCCAGTAGAGCAGCACCTCGCGCGGCTTGACGCCGCGAAAGAACTGCGCGCCGTATTCGCGATACATCGGAGCGAACACGTCGTCTTCCTGCATGGCGCTCCCGATCGCGACGTGCGCGGCCTCGTGGCCGAGGCAGCTCGCATACGTGCCGAGCTTGCCGGTGCGCTGCAGCGCGATCGCCTTGCCGTCGAACACGCGCACGAACAGCATCAGCTTGTAGAGCTCGACGAGCTGCTTGATGTCGCGCGCGAACGCCGGCAGGTCGTCGCGGACGAGCTTGCCGTCGGCGTCGAGGTATTGCAGGTATTCGATCTCGAAAGTGGCGGCGATCGACACGGAACCTCCGCTGTCTGCGTCGGAATTGGCGCGGTTGGCTGACGCCGGACGGCTCGACGAAGAAGCGCGGCTCCGGCGCACGTGAGTCTCGAACAGTAAGCAAGGGGCCCGCTGCCGCGCAAGGCCCGATGCAGCATCTTTCCGCGGGACGCCGACCGGCCGCGGCGGCGAGCGTCCGACGCGTGCAAGGCGCGTGCGGCGCGTCGTCGCAGCGCCATCATGGGCCGGTCCGCCTGCGCCTGCCTGCTACACTGATCGTCTATTTTCACGATTGCCGAACCATGACCGATCCGGAAAACCTGCGTCCGCTCGAGCAGGGCATCGAGCTCGATCTGCGCGATCGCGTGTCGTACGGCGGCTATTTGCGGCTCGACGAGCTCCTGGCGCAGCAGCAGCCGCTGTCGAATCCGCCGCACCACGACGAGATGCTGTTCATCGTGCAGCACCAGGTCGCCGAGCTCTGGATGAAGCTCATCATCCACGAGCTCCGCGAGGCGATCGCGCGGCTGCGCGAGGACGACGTGGACACGACGCTGAAAGTGCTCGCGCGCGTCAAGCAGGTGCAGCGCCAGCTCTTCGAGCAGTGGGGCGTGCTGGAAACGCTGACGCCGTCGGAGTACAGCGAGTTCCGGCCCGTGCTCGGCGCGTCGTCGGGCTTCCAGTCGCTGCAATACCGCGAGCTCGAGTTCCTGCTCGGCAACAAGAACGAAGGCATGCTGCGGCTCTTCGAGCACGATCCGGCGGCGAAGGCGCGTCTCGAGAAGACGCTGGCCGAGCCAAGCCTTTATGACGAGTTCCTGCGCTATCTCGCGCGGCGCGGTCATGCGGTGCCGAAGGAACTTCTCGATCGCGACGTCACGCAGGCGCACAAGCGCGCGCAAGGGCTCGTGCCGGTGTTCAAGAACATCTACGAGAACGCGAAGGACTACTGGCCCGAGTACCACCTTGCCGAGCAGCTCGTCGACATCGAGGAGAGCTTCCAGCTCTGGCGCTTCCGCCACATGAAGACGGTCGAGCGCATCATCGGCTTCAAGCGCGGCACGGGCGGGTCCTCGGGCGTCGCGTTCCTCAGGAAGGCGCTCGATCTCACGTTCTTCCCCGAGCTGATCGACGTGCGGACCGAGATAGGCGCGTAGCGGATCTCGCCGCGGCGCAGCATCTGGCGCGGTTTGACTCCTTCGCGGCCAAAGGCTAAACAGGGCGCGGATTGGTCTCGTCGTCATTCCGGCGAAGGCCGGAATCCAGCTTTCGCTTGAGGAGGAATCTGGATCCCGGCCTTCGCCGGGATGACGGTTCGTTGTGCGCTCGATAGAAAAAGGGGAACCGATGTCCGCCGCCACTGCTCCGACGAACGCACCCGCATTTCCCGAAACGCTCGGCCATCCGCGTCCGCTCTGGATGCTGTTCATGACGGAGTTCTGGGAACGCTTCGCGTTCTACGGAATCCGCTGGGCGCTCGTGCTGTACATCGTCGCGCAGTTCCACGCAGGCGATTCCTCGGGTGAAGCACCGGCGAACCGCACGTACGGCGCGTATCTCGCGCTCGTCTACGCAGGCGCGATCTTCGGCGGCTACGTCGCCGATCGCATCCTCGGCTACCAGCGCTCGATCCTGCTCGGCGCCGTCATCATGTCGGCAGGGCTCTTCGCGATCGCGTGGCCCGAGCAGCACATATTCGAGCTCGGTCTTGCGACGATCATCGTCGGCAACGGGCTCTTCAAGCCGAACATCTCGACGATGGTCGGAAAGCTCTACGGCATCGGCGACACGCGCCGCGACGCCGGCTTCACGATCTTCTACATGGGCATCAACCTCGGTGCGTTCGTCGCGCCGATCCTGACCGGCATCCTTGCGAACGAAGTGTTCGGCAGCGAGACGATGCCAGCCTACAAAGTCGTCTTCATCGCATCCGGCGTCGGCATGCTGCTGAGCTTTTTCTGGTTCTGGTTCGGAAGGCGCCAGCTCGGCGAGATCGGTCGGCCGCCGGCTGAAAATCCCGGCCGGCAGAACGTGTTTTATGTGCTGATCGGCGCGCTGATCGCGATCCCGGTCATGTACTCGCTGCTCGCGATGGGCGCGGACGTTCTCGCGTGGATCCTCGGCGTGATGTTCATCGGTCTCTGCGTGCTGCTGCTCGTCGAAGGCATCCGCGAAGGCGCCGTGCAGCGCGACAAGGCGATCGCGATGCTGATCATCTTCGCGTTCAACGTCGTGTTCTGGTGCTTCTTCGAGCAGGCCGGCAGCTCGTTCAACTTCCTCGCGCAGAACATCGTCGACCGCGCATTCGGCGGCTGGACGTTCCCGGTCGCGTGGTTCCAGTCGGTCAACTCGCTCGCGATCATCGCGCTCGCGCCGCTGATCGCGGTGATCTGGGTGTGGCTCGGTCGGCGCAATCGTGAGCCATCGATCCCGCGCAAGTTCGGGCTCGGCCTCGTCTTCAACGGGCTCGCGTTCCTGCTGCTGATGTTCGCGCTGTCGCGCCTCGTCGACGACGCCGGCAAGATTCCGTTCTGGACTCTGTTCATGGTCTACGTGATCCAGTCGGTCGGCGAGCTTTGTCTCTCGCCGATCGGGCTCTCAATGGTGACGAAGCTCGCGCCGGTGCGGCTCGTCGGCTTCGGCATGGGGGGATGGTTCCTCTCGACCGGCATCGGCAACAATCTTTCGGGCATCTTCGCCGGCATCGTCAGCGGCGAGAGTGGCATGACGACGCAATCGGCGCTGTCGGGCTACACGTTCGGATTCTGGTCGCTCGTCGGTGCCGGCGTTCTGCTGTTCGCGGTCGGGCCGCTGATCAACCGGTTGATGCACGGGGTGCGGTAATGCTTTCTCTTCTCCCGCTTGCGGGAGAAGGTGCCGAAGGCGGATGAGGGAGCTTTTGTGAGGGCGAACCCAGATTGCCCTCACCCCAACCCTCTCCCGCAAGCGGGAGAGGGACATGCAGCGTGTCGCGCGGAAGTTCACTCGATCGGCGCAAGCTTGTCGAGAATCTGCGCCAGCATGCGCCGCTCCTCTGCATTCAGCTTGCCGAGCATCTCGCGCTCGTGCGCACGCGCGCGCGGTGCGACGGCATCGTGGATTTTCCAGCCTTTCGCCGTAAGCCGCAGCACCGAGCGGCGCTTGTCGCCGTTGTGCGTCGAGCGGCTGACGCGGCCGGCGGACGTGAGGCGCGCGAGCGCGCGGCTGACTGCGACCTTGTCCATCGCCGTGCGATCGGCGACTTCGCGCGCCGACATGCCCTCGCCATTGAAGCGCGCGAGCACGGCCATGACGCGCCATTCGGTCATCGAGAGCTCGTAGCGTTTCGTGTATTCGCGTGCGATCGCCTGGCTGACGCGGTTCGACAGGATCGAGAGGCGGTACGGCAGGAATCGTTCGAGCTCGAGCGGAGCGTGGTCGACCAAGATCGCTGGCCTTGCAAATGGTTTCAATTGAAACTATAAAGGACGATGCGGCGTTCGTCCATGCGGTATTTTTCCTGAACCGCACAACGCCGGTCGGCCCGCGAGGCCGCTCACCAAGGCAAAGCTACGGAGAAATGCGATGAACGCGCAGCCCAACATCGGCATGCAGGTTACGACGTTCGAGAATCCGATGGGCGTCGACGGCTTCGAGTTCGTCGAATTCGCCGCGCCGGACGCGAAGCTGCTTCATGCGCTGTTCCCGAAGCTCGGCTTTGCCGCCGTTGCGAAGCATCGCACGAAGAACATCACGCTGTACCGGCAGGGCGAGTGCAATTTCCTCGTCAACGAGGAGCCCGGCTCGTTCGCGGCCGATTTCGCCGCGAAGCACGGGCCGTGCGCGTCGGGATTCGCGATCCGCTTCGAGAAACCGGCCGCTTGGGTGCGCGAACAGGCGCTCGCGAACGGTGCCGAGCCGATCGGCGCGAAAGAGAACACGAAAGCGGTCGATGCGCCGGTCATCACCGGCATCGGCGGCTGCATGCTGTATCTCGTCGACAAATACGGCGCGAAAGGCGAGATCTATGATGGCGCGTTCGAGTATCTGCCGGGCGTCGACCGTCATCCGAAGGGTTTCGGCCTCACGTTCATCGATCACCTGACGCATAACCTCTATTTCGGCAACATGGAGAAGTGGGCCGACTACTACGAGCGCCTGTTCAACTTCCGCGAGATCCGCTACTTCGATATCAAGGGTGCGAAGACCGGCCTCGTCTCGAAGGCGATGACCGCGCCGGACGGTCTCGTGCGCATTCCGCTCAACGAATCGAGCGATCCGAAGTCGCAGATCAACGAATATCTCGACGAGTACCATGGCGAGGGCATCCAGCACATCGCGTGCTTCACCGATTCGATCTACGAGACGGTCGAGGCGATGCGCGCGGCCGGCGTCGAGTTTCTCGACACGCCGGAGACGTATTACGAAGTCATCGACATCCGCGTGCCGAACCACGGCGAGGACGTGCCGCGCCTCAAGAAGAACAAGATCCTGATCGATGCCGATCGCGAGACGAAACAGCGCAAGCTCCTGCAGATATTCACGCAGAACTCGATCGGACCGATCTTCTTCGAGATCATCCAGCGCAAGGGCAACGAGGGCTTCGGCGAAGGCAATTTCCAGGCGCTGTTCGAGTCGATCGAGCGCGACCAGATGCGGCGCGGCGTGCTGTAGGATCGGACCGTGCCAGGCCATCCTGAAATCGACCGCTGGTCGCTCGCGATGCATCGGCATCTTGCGGATCGCATCGAGGGCGGCGACGCGGGGCCGCTCCGGATCGCCAAAGCGAATCTCGCTCGATGGGAGAGGTTGCACGGCGGTCTTGAGCCCGCGCATGCCGAGTGGATCGACATCCTGAACTGGCCGACCGCGCGACTGCTCGCGCTGCTTCGCGAGGAAAGCGAAAACGCGACGCGAATCCGCAGCAGCTCGCCTTTCGCGGGCGCGATCGACCGGCGGCTTCGGTTGGACCTTCTGCGTGCAGCGCGCGCAGCTTGAGCATCTGATCCGCGCGGCCGGCGCCGTTACCGGCTCGCGCCGTCTTGTCGTGATCGGCAGTCAGGCGATTCTCGGCGAGCACCCCTTCGACGCGCCACCCGAAGCGCTGCGCTCGCGCGAAGCGGACCTGATTCCGATCGACGCGCCCGAGACCGCGGACGTTCTCACCGGCACGCTCGGCGAGCTTTCCGCGTTCGACGAAGCCTTTGGCTATCACGCCGACGGCGTCGATATCTCGACCGCGATGCTGCCCGGCGGATGGCGCGAGCGCCTCGTTCCGATCGATAATCCGAACACGAACGGATATGTCGGGCTCTGTCTCGAGGTACACGACCTCCTGATCTCCAAATACGTCGCCGGACGCGAGAAGGATCGCGAGTTCTGTCGCGCCGTCGTGCGCTCCGGATTCGCGGATCGTCCGACGCTTGCGGGTCGGCTCGAAACCCTCACTCTGAGCGTCGAGCAGCGCGAGCTCATCGACGCACGGATCGCCGCAGACTTCGCGGCTTGATACGCGCCATTCGCGGATACACGCTCATGTCGATTCTTTCGTACCAATCCGGCTTCGGCAACGAATTCGCGACCGAAGCCGTCCCCGGCACGCTGCCGATCGGCCAGAACTCGCCGCAGAAGGTCGCGCATGGCCTCTACGCCGAGCAGATTTCCGGCACCGCGTTCACGGCGCCGCGTCATCTGAACCGCCGCAGCTGGCTCTATCGCATCCGGCCCGCGGCGAT
>DASZWL010000036.1:0-4652 GCA_035546695.1 Rhodanobacteraceae bacterium
CGTCCCGGCGGAGGCCGGGACCCAGCTCTTCGAACCAGCGAAAACTGGGTCCCGGCCTTCGCCGGGACGACGAGCCGAGTTGTCCCTTCGCGCCCGCTCTGCTTCAATCGAGCGCCTCATCGCTTTCTTGACACGCATGCCCACCGCCGAAGCCCAAGTCCTCAGCAAGACGTGGTTCTACCCGTTCCGCCTACCGGGCGGACAGGTCACGCCGACCTACGACGGCGGCGCGCTCGACGCGATCCACGCGACGCGTCTCGCGATGCTGCAATCTGCGCTGCGCGCGACGTTCGGCGAATCGATCGCCGATCGCAGCGTCATCGACATCGCCTGCCATCAGGGCTGGTTCTCGACGAAGCTCGCCGAGATGGGCGCGCGGGACGTGCTGGCGGTAGACGCGCGCGACGAGCACGTCGCCGACGCGACGCTGATCCGCGACGTGCTCGGCCTTCGCAACCTGCGCATCGCGAAGTCCGACGTACACGCGCTGACACCGGAAGCGCTCGGCACATTCGACATCGTGCTGATGCTGGGCCTCATCTATCATCTCGAGAATCCGGTCGGCGCGTTGCGCGTCGCACGCGCGCTGACGAAGCGCCTCTGTCTCGTCGAGACCCAGATCGTGCCCGGCATGACCGGCGTCGTCGACTACGGCAGCTATCGCTTCGTGCGTCCGCTGAAAGGCTCGTTCGGGATCGTCGACGAGACCGAAGAAACGCATGGCCCCGAAGCCAGCACGACCGGCATCTGCCTCGTGCCGAGCCTCGATGCGCTGTTTTGGATCCTGCGCAAGGTCGGCTTCTCGCGCGTCGACCTTCTGCCGCCGCCGGAAGATGCATACGAGCAGCTCCGTTACGGCAAGCGCGTCATGGTGGCGGCGTTCGTCGATTGACTGGCGGGGCGGCGGTCCGCTCCTCCGCGCGATCTGTGTCGCATTTCGAGGTTCTCCAACGTTCTTCTTCCTAGCATCCGACAGGGATCGAGGGAGAACAGGACAATGCGACACAGACCGGCGAGCTTCCGACTCGCGATCGCGATGACGCTAGCGCTCGCGAGCGCGCCCTGCGGCGCCGCGATCACGATCGATCTTTCGTACGTCGATCAGCAATCGACGCAGTTCCAGCGCTTCCGCGACTGGGTCGATCGCGCGGTCGACGGCGATCCGGATTACGGCTTCTCCGCGACCGATGCCGCGTACATGTACCGCATCACCGGCGAAGCGCAATACGCAACCCTCGCGGTGCAGACGGTCGAAGATCAGGTTGCGGCGGCCGAAGCCGCGATCGCGGACGGCGAGGCGCCCGAGGTCGCCGGCGATTCGTATCTCTACGTCGGCGACATGATCGGCGATCTCGCGATGATATACGACTGGTGTGCATCGTTCGTCACAGTCGATCAGAAAGCACGCTGGGCCGCGTATGCCGGACAGGCGGTCTTCAACGTCTGGAATCCCGACGACGCGAGCTGGGGCGGACATCCGTTCCCGTGGTCGGGCTGGTCGATCGACGATCCGGCGAACAACTATTTCTACAGCTTCCTCGAGGCGACGATGCTCTGGTCGCTCGCCGACGACAGCGCGCCGTGGATGGATTTCCTCGACACGGTGAAGATTCCGCGGCTCACCGGCTATTTCGAAGCGATCGACGGCGGCAGCCAGGAAGGCACCGGTTACGGCCTCTCGCACAAGCGCCTCTTCTATCTCTACCGCGTCTGGCGCGATTCGACCGGCGTCGACCTCGCGAACGCGAATCCGCATCTGACCGACTCGATCGAATGGTGGATCCACGCGACCGTGCCGACGCTCGACCGCACCGCCGCGATCGGCGATCAGGCGCGCGTTTCGGAACCCGTGATGTACGACTACCACCGCGCACTGATGCTCGAAGCGCACTATCTGACGCAAGGCGCGACCGAAGCGAACAACGCGTCATGGTGGCTGCATTCGATCTCGGTGCCCGAGATGCAGAGCGGCTTCAATTTCCGCGAGGACCTGCTGCCGGCCGGACCCGGCGGCTCGCCGCCGGCGGATCCCGTGCATCATTTCGTCGCGACCGGCCACCTCTTCGCGCGCACGAGCTGGGACACCGATGCGACCTGGCTCGAGTTCGACG
Source organism: Rhodanobacteraceae bacterium (assembly GCA_035546695.1). GTDB lineage: Bacteria > Pseudomonadota > Gammaproteobacteria > Xanthomonadales > Rhodanobacteraceae > Dokdonella_A. The sequence goes on from DASZWL010000036.1 coordinate 2,112, forward strand.
CGGGCCCGTACGTGCAGAGCCACGCGCATCAGGACCAGGGATCGTTCACGCTCTACCGGAACGGCTGGCTTACGGTCACCGAGAATATCTTCTCGCACAGCGGCATCCAGCAAGGCACCGAGGTCCACAACGTGCTGCGCTTCGAGCGCAATGGTTCGATCGTGCCGCAGCGTGAAGGCACCGAGTCGACGATGACGGTGACGCCGGGAACGGGCGGCGACGTGCAGGCCGTCGCCGATCTCACGCCGGCCTACGGCGGCAGCGACGCAATCGACTCGTGGACGCGCTCGATCGATTTCTCGGCCGGCATGCTCACCGTGCACGACGTCTACGCGACGGCATCCGACACGAGCGCGACGTTCCAGATCGACGTCCCCGTCGAACCGACGATCAGCGGTAATGCCGCGAGCGCGGGTGATCTGCGCGTCGACGTGATATCGCCGGCGAACGCGACGCTGAGCGCGATCGACTGGACGACCGTCGACGGCGACTTCAACTCGGGCTGGCGCATCGACATCGGCGGCGGCACCGGCGAATACATCGTCGTGCTGCGCTCCGCCGCGGCGACGGGCGATGCGATCTTCTCGGACGGATTCGAACCGTAGCGATCCTCGCGAGCACGGGCGAAGCAGCGCGTCTACTCGCCGCCGGTGACCGCGAATATACTGCCGGGCCGCACGCGCCCCGCCGGATCCCATGAAGAATGCTTCGCAACTCCGGCGCGCCCTGCTCGCCGCCTTTGCTGCCATCGCCGTTCTTCGCGGCATCGTCCTCGTCGCTCACGACCCGCTTCTCGCGCTTGCGAACAATTACGACCAGATCCGGGAGCTCGCCTGCATCGACGTCGGTCCGTGGCGTCCCGGCGTCAACGCAGGCGTCGCGAATCCCGCGGCGCCGCTGACCAGGTTCTCGTTCCAGCCGCTGTCGCGCGACGCGTGCGTCTGGACGAGCGATCTCGTGTTCACGATGCCGGTCGCGATGATCTGGCGCGGGGCGGAAGCACTCGGAGCGAGCAATGTGCATTCCGTGCGATGGCTGTCCGCGTTCCGGCTCCTGTTGTGGTTCGTCGTCGCGATCTGGGCCACACGCGCTTTCCTGCACGCGGGGCGGCCGGACATCGCGATCGCGCATCTCGCGTGGCTTGCGATCGTCGGAATGGATCCGGCGAACACGATTTATCTTGCGACGTTCTATTCCGAGCCGGCGGCGATATTCGGTCTCTACCTCGCCATCGTCGCGGCTGTCGTCGCGCTGCTCCGGCCGACGGCGACCGCACTGCTGCTGACGGCGGCCGGCGCTCTCGTGCTGGCCGGCAGCAAGCTTCAGCACCTGATGCTGCCGATGCTGTTCGGCGCATGTGTTCTCGCTGCGGGCGGCCGCGCGTCGAAGAAGGCGGCGCTCGCGCTCTTCGTCGGCGGCGTGCTCGGCTGCGCGATACAGATCGGCAACCAGACGCGCGATACATGGATGAATCGCGACATGGCGATGATCAACCGGATGGACTACGTGCTGACGGCCCTCCTCGAAGACACGAGCGATCGAGACCGCGTCGCTCGTAAGCTCGCCCTCGACGAGGAATGCCTGTCGCATCGCGGCAAGAACGTGTTCGAGATCCAGATGCCGTCCGAGAAGGCGTGCCCCAACAACGCCGAATGGCGGAAGGCGACGATGTGGTGGCTCATGATTTCCGATCCCGCGGCGATGGTCCGCGCCGCCGCGCGCGTTCCGTCGCTGCTGCTGCCCTGGTTGCCCGAAAGTCTCGGCGTCGTCGAGGGCGAAGACCACGGGCGCTTGCCGATCGCGAGTCCGAGCATCGCTTCGCTGCTCGGGAAGAGCGCATCGGCGGCCGCCATCCTTCTGCTGACGCCGTGGCTCGTCCTGATCACATACATTCGTCGTGGATTTCCGCGCGCGCGGGCATTCGCGCTCGTCTGTGCCGTCGGGTCCGCCGGCGTCTGCGCGGTGGCTCTCCTCGGAGACGGTACGGTCGACTTCGGCAAGCACGCGCATCTCGCGCCGAGCCTCGCGCTCGGCAGCCTGCTCGCGCCGCTCGCGGGTTTCGTCGGGCGACTGATTCGCGAAAGCGCGTCGAAGGAATAGCGCCGGCGCGCTCAGCGCACGCCGGTCTCGTTACGCGCGATCACGAGCCGCTGGATCTCGCTCGTGCCCTCGTAGATCTCGGTGATCTTCGCGTCGCGGAAAAAACGCTCTAGCGGCATTTCCTTCGAATAGCCCATGCCGCCGTGAATCTGCACGGCCTGGTGCGTCACGAACATCGCGGTTTCGGAAGCGAAGAGCTTCGCGACGGACGCTTCCGTCGAGAAGCGGCCGCCGTTCTTCTCGGTTTCGCCTTTCAGGAACGCGGCGCGCAACGTGAGGAGCGTCGCCGCGTCGAGCCGACATTTCATGTCGGCGATCTTCGCCTGGATCATCTGGAACGAGCCGATCGGATGGCCGAACGCCTTGCGCTCGCGCGTCCATACGACGCTCGCCTCGTACGCGGCGCGCGCGAGGCCGACTGCTTGCGAGGCGATGCCTATA
>DASZWL010000037.1:0-2892 GCA_035546695.1 Rhodanobacteraceae bacterium
GTACAAGCGCCGCCTGCTCGCGCTCGGCAGCGGCGATCCGACGCGCGCGATCTGCTCGTCGCTGATCGCTGCCGCATTCGCTTCGGTGCACTATCCGGTGCTGCCCGACATCGAGATCGCGCGCGCGAAAGGCGAAGCCGGTCGCGAGCACGTGCGCGAGATCCTGCACATCCGCGATTCGAGTCTTTACACGCCGCGCGATTTCGACGTGTCGCCGTACTTCCGCATCGTGAAGCCTTCGCTCGCCGATGGGTTCGATCCGCATGGCTTGAGCTGGGCCCCGCCGGCCGATCCGGGCTGAAGTGCTTCGAGTGTGCTCATGACGCACGGCGGCGATATGCTCTCGCCGCACGCCATGACTTGGAGGTAAGTCCATGCGGGTCAGCGCGATCGAGCGCAAGGATCTCGACGACGCGGTGGAACTCTCCGCCGTCATCGATGGATTCCGGCTCTGGTACCGGTTTCCGGCGGGTTATCCCGTATCGCTTCGCGGCGATGCATTCCTTGCCGCCGCGTTGCAACCCGCGATGCGCGCGGGCGAGACGCTGGTCATCGACGGAGCCCCGGTGTCGCCGCGCCTGCTTGCCGGCATCGACCGCTTTCAGGACATCCATCACTGCTGGGATCCCGCTTTCCGCAAGATCGCGATCGAGGCCGACGTCGAGCCGGACCGCGATGCGATCCCCGAAGTCGGATCGTTCTTCTCCGGCGGCGTCGACGGCTGCTACACGTTCCTCAAGCATGCCGACGAGATCAAGCACCTCGTCTTCATCAAGGGCGTCGATATCCAGGTCGACAACGATTCGCTGTTCGGCGAAGCGCTCACCGTGAACCGGCGCTTCGCCGCCGCGTACGGCAAGAGCCTTCTATCGGTCGAGACGAACATCCGCAACTTCTGTCATCCGCGCGGCACGGTATGGACGATCTACACCGGGGCCGGACTCGCCAGCGTCGGCCTCGCGCTGAGACTCGCGCGTTTCTACATCGCATCGTCGCATACGTATGCTGAGCTGCACCCGCTTGGCTCGCATCCCTTGACCGATCATCTGTGGTCGACGGAGGCCACGGAGTTCATCCACGACGGCGCCGAGGCGCGCCGCTGCGACAAGTTGCGCCGGCTCGCAGAATCGGCGCCCGCACTCAAAGGGCTGCGCGTGTGCTGGCAGGATGCGGGCTTCAATTGCGGGCGCTGCGAGAAATGCCTGCGCACGATGATCGCGCTGCACCTGCTCGGCCGCAGCACGCCGGCGCTGCCGCCGCTCGATTCACTCGACGGCGTTCGCGGAATGCGCATCGAATCGGACGACGAGCTGCCACATTTCGAGGACAACTACCGGCTCGCGAAGGAAGTCGGCAACCGCGAGCTCGCCGCCGTGCTCGGCCGTCAGGTGCGCAACTATCGCGTACGCCGTCTCATCGTCGATCTCGACCGCGAACTGACCGGCGGACGCCTGAAGCGCGGATTCCGCAAGCTTGCGCCGCTGCGCTCCTGAGTCGCGAAGCGGCGCTCGCCACGGCGCACGAGCGCAGCCTACACTCGCCGCATGTACACGCAATGCCCCGAATGCCTCACGATCTTCAAGCTCTCGGGCGCCGAGCTCGCCGCGACGAGCGGCAGCGTGCGCTGCGGGCATTGCAGCGCGGTGTTCGATGCGCTGCGCACGCTGGCCGAGCAGCTGCCGCCCGAGCCGATCGGCGCGCTCGAGACGCACGCGGCCGCCGTCGCACCGCCGCAGCTCGGGCTGCCGGTGTTCCGCCCGAATCCGGGACAGGGCGCGCTCTTGTTCGATCCCGACGATCGTCCGCGCGCGGCCGAGCGTCCGGTGACGCCGGCGTTCACGCGCCGCCGCCGAGCGCGAAAGCAACGCAACGGACTCTGGATCGCCGGCAGCTTGCTGCTCGCGCTGACGCTCGGCGCCGAAGTCGCGTGGGCCGAGCGCGCGTCCTGGCTCGACGACGCGCGCGTCAGGGCATGGATCGATCCGGCCTGCGCGCGTCTTGGCTGCGTGCTGCCGCCGCGACGCGACGCGGCACGGCTCGAGCTGCTTTCGCGCGACATCCGTCCACACCCTTCCGTTCCGGGCGCGCTGATCATCTCGGCGACCGTGCGCAACGACGCCGATTTTGCGCAGGCGTTTCCGACCGTCGAGATCACGCTGTCCGATCTCGACGAGACGCGCATCGCGATGCGCCGCTTCGGTCCGCGCGATTACGTCAGCGACGCGCGCACGATCGCGGCGGGTCTCGCTCCGGGCGCGACGGCGGCGCTCGTGTTCGAAGTCGCCGATCCCGGCAGGAATGCCGTCGCGTTCGAGTTCAAGTTCGACGAGTGATCGTCGCGCGCGTTCCGGAGCAAGCACGAACGCGCGCGTCGCGCAAGCGCACGAGCGCATGCGCGCGTTAGGAAATTCACGCAAGTGCCGGCACGCGCTGGAATCGCCGCCGACAAGAAATTTTTCGACTCGACAGGACTTATCAACGCGCGAGCGCAGCGCTACTATCCTCTCCCCGTGTGCACTCGCGACGTGCGCACTGGCGCTCAAGGACGTTCGAGAATCCAACGGGGCCATCTTCTCGTGAATGCCGTCAGCCTGCTGCGCGCCGAAGCTGCGCACGAACCCGCGTTGCAACCCGCATTGCGCGAGCACGTCGCGCGCGCGGTGCGCCGCTACCTCGCCGATGTCGAATCGGAACCGCGCGAAGGCCTGCACGCGCTCGTGCTGCACGAGGTCGAATCGCCGCTGCTCGGCGAAGTGCTCGCATGGTATGGCGGCAACCAGAGCAAGGCGGCCGCGGCGCTCGGCATCAATCGCGCGACGCTGCGAAAGAAGCTGCACCAGTACGGACTCGCGGATTGAAGCAACGGGATATAGGGCGGGCTTCAGCCCACCT
>DASZWL010000038.1:0-7475 GCA_035546695.1 Rhodanobacteraceae bacterium
GTGCGTCCGAACCGCTGCTTGAACGATCGCGCGAACGCGCAGCGATCCTCGAAGCCGCTCACGCGGGCGACTTCGGTGATGCTGAGCTCGGTGTCATGGACGAGCCGGAACGCATGCCGCAGCCGATGCTCCATCAGCACCGCATGCGGCGTCTCGCCGTAGACGGCATTGAACGTACGCACGAAATGACACGGCGAATAATTCGCGGCGCGTGCGAAGCCGGCGACGCCGAGATGGAGATTGCTGCTCGATTCCATGCAGTTGTACACGCGCTGCAACCGCAGGAACACGCCGCGGCGCTGCGCGAGCGTGCGTCCGGGGCAGCGCCGGATCATCGGATCGAACTCCGATTGCAGATCGGCCAGAAGGCTCGCGAATTGCAGCAGCGTGACGGAATCGTGCGTCGAGCTTTCCGCGCGGCGCGCCTCGCGTGCGGCGCGCGCGGCCGTGCGCCGCACGAGGCGGCTCGAGGCGTGCACGGCGGGAAACAGAATCGGCTCGGGGATCGGCATCTCGCCCGCGGCGTCGAACAACTGCTGCCACGCCGCGTTCGGCGCGATGAATGCAAGCCACAGCGACGAGCGGCCGCCGATCGCCTGCAGACGCTGGCCCGCTTCGGCGACGAGCACCTGCCCGCGATTCAGGATGCGCGATCCGTCGCCGTCGGTCGTCCGCAGACGTCCACGGAGCGGGATGAGCACGGTCGGATGCTCGTTGCTCTGCAACGCGCAGGCGCGTCCGGAGCCGAGCAGGATGCGCAGCGTCTGACCGTCCTCGGCGTCCGGATCGTCGTCGAAGCGCACGAGGCGCCCGTGGACCGCGAGATGCTCGAACTCGACGCGGACCGGACGCGCCGCGGGTCGAACTCCGATGACGGCGCCGCCGTTACCGCCGTCCATGCGCGGCTCCTTCGCACGCCGATGCGCGAACGTCTGGATCGCGAACGATCCCGAACGGAAGATCCGAAGCGATGAGGAGCATCTTTCCCTCGACAGGTCGGTAGCGATTCGACTCTGTTACGGGATTCGAGGGAGAAGCCGGTCACGGCATTGCGAAAACATCTTGCTCGTCATCCCGGCGAAGGCCGGGGCCCAGCCTTGAGGCTCTAAGAGCTGGATCCCGGCCTTCGCCGGGATGACGAGCAAAAATCATTCAACCGATTTATGAGACGCCACGCGAGCGCGCGATCCGTATCGCCGCGACCAGCGCGCGCGTCGCGGCGTCGAGCCCGTTCGCTTCCGTGCCGGTCAAAGCCGGCCGGATCGCCTTCGCGAGCGTCTTGCCGAGCTCGACGCCCCATTGGTCGAACGCGTTGACGTTCCACAGGAGCGACTGCACGAGCACCGCGTGCTCGTGCAGAGCGAGCAGCATGCCGAGGCTTTCGGGCGTCAGCTCGTCGAGAAGGATCGTCGTGCTCGGACGATCGCCCGGAAACGTCCGCTGTGCCGCGAGCGTCTCGCGTTCGGCGTCGCTGCCGCCGCGCGCCTCGGCGAGCGCCTCCTCGCGCGTGCGGCCCAGCGCGAGCGCCGCGCCTTGCGCGAGCAGGTTCGCGAGCAGAGCCTCATGGTTCTCGCGCAACCCGTGCGATGCGCGTACGACGCCGACGAATTCGACCGGCACGACGTCGGTGCCTTGATGCAGCGCCTGGAAGAACGCGTGCTGCGCGTTCGTGCCGACGTTGCCCCAGACGACCGGCACGGTCGCCTGCGCGACCGGCGCGCCGTCCGGCGTCACGGATTTGCCGAGGCTCTCCATCTCGAGTTGCTGGAGGTACGCCGGAAGCTCGGCGAGGCTGTCGAGATACGGCACGACCGCGCGGCTCGCGCAGCCCTGCGCATTGCGGTTCCAAGCACCGACGAGCGCGAGCAGGACCGGGAGGTTCGCGTGCCACGCAGCGCTGCGGAAGTGATCGTCCATCGCTGCCGCGCCGCGCAACAGCGCGCGGAATCCCGGCATGCCGAGCGCGAGCGCGACGACGAGCCCCGCTGCCGACCAGACCGAATAGCGCCCGCCGACGAAATCCCACATCGGCAGCACGCGCTCGGCCGGAACGCCGAACGCGCGAGCGGCATCGACATTCGCGCTGACCGCGACGAAATGACGGTCCGCGTCGGCATGATCGCCCGCATACGCATCTCGCAGCCATTCGCGCAGCAGATGGCCGTTGAGCAGCGTTTCCTCGGTCGAGAAACTCTTCGAGACGAGCAGAACGAGCGTGCGGCGCGGATCGAGCGTTCGCATCAGAGCGGCCGTGCGATGGCCGTCGACATTCGGCAGGAAATGGCAGCGCACCTTGCCGAGTGCGAACGCACCGAGCGCCTCGACGGCGAGGCGCGGCCCGAGATCGGATCCGCCGATGCCGAGGTTGACGACGTCGGTGATGCCGGTCGCAAGGCCGATACCGCCGTCGGTGCCGCCGTGGATCGCGTCCACGAGCGATTCCATGCGCTGCTGGGCGGCATCGATCTCGGCAAGGACATCGCGAGGCGCGAGCGCCGGCAATTGCGATTCGGACGCGCGCAGTGCCGTGTGCAGGACCGCTCGATTTTCCGATGTATTGATCGGCTCGCCGCGGAACATCGTATCGCGCGCCTCGGTCCATCGCGCTTTCTCGACGATCTCGCCGAGCGCCGCGAGCGCGTCGTCGTCGATCTTCTGCCGGGAGAAATCGATCAGCAGAGGACCGACGCGATGCTGATACCGCACGGATCGGCTCGGTTCGGCGATGAGATCGCGCAGATGACGTTGGCGAAGGCGCGCCGCGTGGCCGGCGAGAAGCGCGAGATCGGAATCGAGCATGAAGGAGGCCCCAGGGAACGCAGAGCTTCGATCTTACGCGGCGGATCGGGATCGAAGAACCGCGCGGTTCGCGCTCGGCGTCAATCCGGGAATGGATGCATCGCTGCGATTGCCCTCATCCGGCGCTTTGCGCCGACTTCTCCCGCAAGCGGGAGAAGTGAAAACTTTACCTCTCCCGCTTGCGGGAGAGGTCGCGCCGAAGGCGCGGGTGAGGGCAAGCTCGCGAGACGTCGATCCAAGCCAACGACGATCGCGCCGAACGCGAAAGCCGGCTCAAGCCGCCTGCTTCGGAATCGACGTGTTCGTATGCGTCAGCTTGTTGTGCCGGTCGACATAGACGAGCTGCGGCTTGTGCAGCGCCGCCTCGGCTTCGCCGTACACGCCGTAGGCCGCGATGATGATGATGTCGCCCGGCTGCGCGCGATGCGCCGCGGCGCCGTTGATCGAGATGATCCCGGAGCCTTCGTCGGCGCGGATCGCGTAGGTCGAGAAGCGCTCGCCGTTGTTGACGTTGTAGATGTGGATCTGCTCGTACTCGCGGATGCCCGAGCGGTCGAGCAGGTCGCCGTCGATCGCGCAGGACCCTTCGTAATGCAGTTCCGCGTGCGTCACGGTCGCGCGGTGGATCTTCGCCTTCAGCATGTTGAGCTGCATGGACTACTCCGGAGCGTTGTCGCGTTTACGCAACAAATTGGGACGACAAGACTGTCCGGCTTATGCTGCGACGCCGCAATATGCGCCGCAAGCGCTTGAGTTTCAAGCGTCGCGGGCAAAAAAAACCCTCGCAGCGTGTCCGCGCGAGGGTTCTCAATCGGAGTGACGATTACCTTACAATGCGCCCTGCTTGCCGCCGAGGCAACAAAGACGTTGCAAAAATCCCAGCGGCGGTGGGAAGAATACCACAACCCGACGCAAAAGCACTACTCGTCGAGCAAAAGATTGTCTATGAGACGCGTCGGACCGAGCCTCGCGGCGATCAGCGCGATCAGCGGTCGCGATTCGCCGACGGTGGGCAGCTCGAGATCCTCGGCCCGGCGGACGACGGCGTAATCCGGCGCGAAGCCGGCGCGGCGGAGTGACGCCTCTGCCTCCGCCTCGATCGCAGGGAACGCATCGCATCGCCGGTGCGCCTCGCGCATCGCCTCGAGCGTCGCGCGGATCGTCGCGGCGCGCTCGCGCTGTTCCGGATCGAGATACTGGTTGCGCGAGCTCATCGCGAGTCCGTTTGCCTCGCGCGCGGTCGGCGCATCGACGATCTCGATCGGGAATCGGAGATCGCGCGTCAGACGCCGGATGACGAGCAGCTGCTGGTAGTCCTTGCGTCCGAACACGGCGACATCGGGCCGGACGATATTGAAAAGTTTCGTCACGACGGTCGCGACGCCGTCGAAATGGCCGGGACGCGCCGCGCCTTCGAGCATGTCGAAACCCGGCACGCTGACGCGCACGGTGTTCGCGGGACCGAGCGGATAGATCTCGTCGACCGGCGGCAAAAACAGCGCATCGCAACCGTTCGCGGCGAGACCGGCGGCGTCGGCGTCCGGTGTTCGCGGATAGCGCGAGAAATCCTCGTTCGGCCCGAATTGCGTCGGATTGACGAACACGCTCGCGACGACGACATCGGCGTGTTCGCGCGCGATCGCGATCAGCGAATAATGGCCCGCGTGCAGGCTGCCCATCGTCGGCACGAACGCGATGCGTTTTCCGCGACGACGCGCGTCGTCGAGAAAAGCGCCGAGATCGGCGGCGCGAGCGAAGATCGGCAGCGTCATCTCAGTAGCTGTGCTCGGCATCCGGAAACGCGCGGGAGCGCACGGCATCCGCGTAAGCACTGAGCGCGCCGACGATCGAATCCTGACCGGCGAGGAAATTCCTGACGAAGCGCGGACGACGCCCGCCGGCGAGCCCGATCAGGTCGTACATGACGAGCACCTGCCCGTCGCAGTCGACGCCGGCGCCGATGCCGATCGTCGGAATCGCGAGATCGCGCGTGATCTCGGCCGCGAGCGCCGACGGAACGCATTCGAGCACGAGGAGATCGGCACCGGCTTCCTGGATCTCGCGCGCTGCGCTGCGCAAGCGCGCGGCTGCGGCTTCCTCGCGGCCCTGCACGCGGAATCCGCCGAGCTTGTGCACCGATTGCGGCGTGAGACCGAGATGCGCGCAGACCGGAACGTCGCGCTCGCTGAGCGCACGGATCACGTCGTTGGCCCAACCTGAACCTTCGAGCTTGACCATCGCGGCGCCGCCCTCGCCCATCAACCGGCGAGCGGTCGCGAGCGCGGTCGATGCGTCGCGAGCGCTGAGAAACGGCATGTCGGCGATCAGCAAAGCGCGGCGAAGACCGCGCGCCACGCAGGCCGTGTGATAGACGATCTGGTCGACCGTCACCGGCAGCGTGCTCGCGTGTCCCTGCACGACCATGCCGAGCGAATCGCCGACGAGCACGACGTCGATGCCCGCCGCGTCCGCCGCTGCGGCGAAGCTCGCGTCGTAGGCCGTGACCGCGACGATCTTCTCGCCGCGCCGTTTCCGCTCGCGAAGCTCGGGCACCGAGACCGGAACGCTGCTGCCGGCGTGCGACGACATGCTCGTCTCCTGACCGAAACGGCGATTATTCCGCGACGACGCGCGGCGGCTCAAGCGCCGGCGAGCGGCGCGCAGCCGGACGTATCGACGCGCTCGAGCAACTCGACGACACGGCCTTGTCCCGGCACGACGAGGCCCGCGTCGAGATCGGCGAGCGGCAACAGCGCGAACGCGCGCTCGCGAAGGCGCGGATGCGGAATCGTGAGGCCGGGTTCGTCGATGCATCGATCGCCGTACAGCAGGATGTCGAGATCGATCACGCGCGGTCCCCATCGCGAGCCGTCGCGCTCGCGGCCCTGCTTGCGCTCGATCGAGAGCAACGCATCGAGCAAATCACGCGGAGCGAGCCTGGTCGCGATTTCGACGGCGGCGTTGACGAAAGCAGGCTGGTCGATAAGCCCCCACGGCGCCGTGCGGAACCGGCGCGACGCGCGCAGCCGTCGCGTGCGCGGAAGGCTCGCCAGCGCGTCGATCGCGCTCGACACCTGCCGCTCGGGATCGTCGAGATTGCTGCCGATGCCGACGTAGGCGACGACTTCGTCCATCGGCTTACGCGTCGGGCGACGCGCCTTCGGCAGGCGCCGCCTTGCGCCGCCGGCGACGAGGACGGCGACGTTTCTTCGCCGGCTCGCCGACCTCGTTGGCGTCGACAGGCGCCGTAGGCGCCGCGAGCGCTTTCGCGAGCTCGGCCGCATCCATCTGCTGCGCGGCCGTCCACCATTCGGCAAGCTCGGTCAGCGCGGGCGATTCGGAGCTGCGCAGCAGCAGGAAATCGTACGCTGCACGAAAGCGCGGATGCGCGAGCAGACGATGCACGCGCTTCTTGACGCGCTGATCGAAGCGCGGCTGCAGGATCCAGATCTCCTCGATGCTGCCAGCGAAGCGGCGAGGAATCGCAACGCGCTTCGCCTGCTCGCTCATGATGCGCGCGCTCGCCGCCGACCACGCGGCGACCGGATCGCTGCCCTCGGCGATCATCGCCTCGGCCGTCTCGCGCACGGGCTCCCAGAGCATCGCGGCGAAGAGGAACGCCGGCGTGACGGGTTTCTCCGCGCGAACGCGCTCGTCCGTGCTCGCGAGCGTGCGCTCGAGCAGCACACGGAAGCAATCGGCGTGCGGTCCCGCGAGCGAACGCGCCGTCGCCGGGAACACGTGCGCGATCAGTCCGTGCGTCTGCAACGCATGGAAGCTCGCGAGGCCGTAACCCGACAGGAACAACTTCAGCGATTCGTCGAAGAGCCGCGCCGGCGGAGCGTCGGCGAGCAGCGGGCCGAGCTCGGCGAACGGCGCGGCCGTCTCCGGCGCGATCGTGAAATCGAGCTTCGCCGAAAGCCGCGCCGCGCGCAGCATGCGCACGGGGTCTTCGCGATAGCGCGCTTCGGGATCGCCGATCAGACGCAGCATCCTCGCTTCGAGATCGCGAAGGCCGCCGACGTAGTCGCGCACGCTGAAATCGGCGATGTCGTAGTAGAGCGCGTTGATCGTGAAATCGCGGCGCAGCGCGTCTTCCTCGATCGTGCCGTAGACGTTGTCGCGGACGAGACGTCCGTCGACGAGATGGCGATCGCCGCTCCCGTCGTCGCTCGTGCCACGGAACGTCGCGACCTCGACGATCTCGCGTCCGAACACGACGTGTGCGAGCCGGAACCGCCGGCCGATCAGCCGGCAGTTGCGGAAGAGACTCCGGACTTCTTCCGGCGTCGCGTTCGTCGCGATGTCGAAATCCTTCGGATGCCCGCCGAGCAGGAGGTCGCGCACGGCGCCGCCGACGAGGAACGCCTGATAGCCGGCCTCGTTCAGCCGGTAAAGCACGCGCAACGCGCCGTTGGATATGTTCCGGCGCGAGATGCAATGCTCGGCGCGCGGCATGACATGCAGTTCGGGCGTCGGAACCGGCCGCGTGACATCAGAATTCATTCCGGGAAAGCTTCCATTCGCTGAGCGACAGGCGCGATTGCCGCGTGTTTTTTTCGTTATACTACGTGGCCGCCGTTTTTCCCAACGACCCGCTCCCTTCGTCTAGTGGTCTAGGACACCGCCCTCTCAAGGCGGGAACACGAGTTCGAACCTCGTAGGGAGCGCCAGTT
>DASZWL010000039.1:0-9223 GCA_035546695.1 Rhodanobacteraceae bacterium
CGACGGCAACGCCTGGACAGAGATCGGGCACGCGTGAGAAATCGCGGACACACGGGTTCGCGCGGCGGACGCGGACGGCTTTCGCTCCGTCGCGAGATCGGCGTGTACGTCGTTTTCGGCGTTCTGTGGGCGAGCGGCGCGTGCTGGCTCGTCGCCCGCTATTTCCTGCGACCCGCAGGCGAACTCGCCGACGTGCCCGGAGCGGCGGAATCGTGGTGGATCCGACTTCATGCGCTGACCGGCTTCCTGGCCTTGTGGCTTCTCGGGCTGTTGTGGGTCGTGCACGTCCTGCCGGCGTGGCGTTCTGGACGGCGGCGGATCAGCGGCATCATTCTGGCCGCTTTGCTGATCGTTCTGATCGGCAGCGCCTATCTTCTCTATTACGTCGGCGACGAAGACGCGCGCGCGATGATCTCGACGGTGCATTGGCTGCTCGGACTGCTGTTCGCGCTGCCGTTCCTGCTGCATCTTCTCCTTCGCCGGCAGCGGCGGTTATAGCGGGCTCTGGAGAAACGCGCTTCCGTGCATTTCCCGATCGAACGACGCAGGCAGAGCCTGATCCTAAGATTGTCTTAAGTAACCGGCGCTAAGCTTCGGCTCGCTGCACTGATGGCGAGCTCCGGATGCATGTTCTGATCGTCGAGGACGATGAAACGCTGGCCCGCGGCCTGGAAGCCGCGATCCGTCGTTGGGGCGATTCGAGCGAGTGGGTTCGCGACGGAGCGCGCGCGTGCGCGCTCGCGTCTTCCGTTCCTTTCGACGTGATCCTGCTCGATCTCGGGCTGTCTCGCGTTTCGGGTCTCGAAGTCCTTCGCACCTTGCAGCGCGAAGGCGTGACGACGCCGATGATCGTCATCACCGCGCGTGGGACGCTGGAAGATCGCGTCGAAGGGCTCGACCTCGGAGCCGACGACTATCTCGTCAAGCCTTTCGCGCTCGAAGAGCTCGCGGCGCGCATCCGCGCGTTGCGGCGCCGCGCGACGAAGACCGACGGCATCAACCTTCGCGCGGGACGCGTCGCGATCGACACACGCGCGCGCGAAGCGCATTTCGACGGCCGCCTGCTCAACCTTTCGCGCCAGGAATATCTGCTGCTCCTGACGCTGACCGAACGCGCGGGCCGTGTCGTCGCCCGCGATTTCCTCGATCGCGTGCTGTTCGGCACCGAAGGCACCGACAGCAACGCGCTCGAAGTGCACGTTCATTCGCTGCGCCGCAAGACCGAACCCGGTCTGATCCGGACCGCGCGCGGGCTCGGTTACCTCCTCGAAGACGAGCCGCGATGATGCAGTCGCTTCGCCGCCGTTTGACCGTGCTGGCGCTCGGCTGCATCAGCGCCGTGATCGTGCCGCTGCTCGCACTGAGTTACGCCAAGGTCGCCGAGGAAGTCGGCGAGCTCAGCGATGCGCGACTCGCGCAAAGCGCGAAGACGCTCGAAGCGCTGTCCGCCTACATCGGCGCCGGCGCGAACGCTCCGATCGAGATCGCGAACTGGGTTCGACCGAAAGGCGCGAGCGAAGCGACGGCGCAGGGACACGGCTACGAGACGCAGATCGGCTTCCAGTACTGGACGAGCCCGACGGAGCTCAAGCTCGCGACGCATGACCTTCGCGACCTCGCCTTCTCCGCCGCTCCGATCGGGTTCGCCGACACGTACATCGAAAAGCGCCGCTGGCGCGTCTACACGAAGATCGGCGATGCCGGCGGCTTCATTCGCGCGGCCGAACGCTACGACAGCCGACGCGAGATCATCCGCGACCTTCTGTTGCAGGATGTCCTGCCGATCCTCATCGGACTGCCGCTTCTCGCGTTGCTGATGGGATGGGCGATCCGCAAGGGATTGCAGCCGCTCGCGACGACCGCGCTTCGCATCGAGCAACGATCCCCTCATCAGGTCGGGCCCATCGACGGCCACGACGCGCCGGACGAGATCGCGCCGCTGATCCGCGCGCTGAACGGACTCCTGCATCGGCTCGGCGAAACGCTCGACAACGAACGGCAGTTCACGGCGACCGCCGCGCACGAACTGCGCACGCCGCTCGCCGGAGCGCTCGTCCATATCGAGAACGCGCTCGAGAGCGAGACGGCCGAGGATCGCCGTTCGGCCCTCGTGGACGCTCGCAACGCGATCCATCGCATGAATCGGCTCGTCAACCAGATGCTCGAGCTCGCGCGATGGGACTCGGCCTCGGCGGCGAAGCCGATGATCGCCGTCGATCTTGCCGCGCTCGTCGATGCGCAGATCGAAGACATGGCGGAGGCAGCGAACCTCCACGACGTCACGTTCGTGCGCGCGTTCGATCGCGCCGACGCGATCGTTTCCGGCTGGGAAGCGGGCTTGCGCGTGCTCGTGCGCAATCTTCTCGACAACGCGTCGCGTCATGCGGGACGCGGCGCCACCGTCGTCGTCGAGATCACTCGCGATGCCAACGGCACGCTTCTTGCGATCACGGACAACGGGCCCGGCGTTCCCGAAGACAAAAGGAACGCGGTCCTGCGCCGTTTCCAGCGCGGCGACGAGAACACGAGCGACGGCGCCGGGCTCGGGCTTCCGATCGTCCAGCGCATCGCGGACGTGCATCGCGCGTCGCTGCGCCTCGCCAGCGGACCCGAAGGGCGCGGGCTCCGCGTCGAAGTCCGGTTTCCGCTTTGACGGACGCTCCGTCAACTTCATTGGCTTCGACCGCCTCGGACCCGCTTTCCGGTGCGACGCCGGTCGATTCCGCGGCGGTCTCGACGAATCGGCGCACGCAATGGCTATTTGCGATCACGATGATCCTGTATGCGATCGCGTTTCAGGGATGGCGTCCGCTCTATTCGCCCGACGAAGGCCGCTACACGAACGTCGCGCTGAACATGATCGAGAGCGGCGACTGGATGCGTCCGATGCTGCATCCGGAGGTCGAGCATTGGGCCAAGCCGCCGCTCAGTTACTGGAGCATCGCGGCCGCGATCGAGGCGTTCGGGCGTAGCGAGCTCGCGGCTCGCCTTCCCGGCGCGCTCGCATTCGGATTGACGGCGATCCTGCTCGTTCGCGTCGGTCGACGCATCGTTCCGGAACAGCCTTGGCTGCCGGCCGTGATCTATGCGACATCCGCGTTCCCGTCGGTCGCTTCGAACCTCGTGACGACCGACAATCTTCTCGCCATGTTGGAAACGGCCGAAGCGCTCGCATTCCTCGAGCTCTGGGCGGCGACGGACGAAAAAAAGATTCGCAAGTGGCGCCGCGCGCTCTGGCTCGCCGCTGCGCTCGCGTTCATGACGAAAGGTCCGCCGGGGCTTCTCGTTCTTGCCGCCTGCATCCTGTTCGCGGCGATCCGCGATCGATGGAGTGGAGTGCGCCGCCTCTTCGCCTGGGATGCGCTGGCTCTCTTCATCCTCGTCGGCGGCGCGTGGTACGCGATCGTCGCGGCTCGCGAGCCCGGAGTGTGGCGTTACTTTCTCGTCGAGGAAGTCGTCAATCGGGTTGCGACCGACAAGATGCACCGCAACGCGGAATGGTACGGCGCTCTCAAGGTGTACGTGCCGACGCTGCTGTTCGGCACGTTGCCGTGGTCGCCGTTCGCAATCCATCGGTTTTTCGCGTCGCAGCGTGAAAAGCGCGCGCGATCCGGCGATGGAACGACGCTGTTCCTGCGATGCTGGATCCTGCTTCCATTGGTCGTCTTCGCGATTTCGCGATCGCGGCTGCCTCTCTACGTGCTTCCGCTCTTCGCGCCGCTGGCCGTCGTCATGGCCCGCGCGCTCGCGCCGATTGATTTCCGTTCCGCTCGCCTCAGGATCGCGCTGTGCATCTGGTGCGCGATCCTGCTCACCGCGCGCATCGTACCGTCCTACATGCATGTCGAGGACGACGACCGAGCGCTGGCGGACGCATTGCGTCGCGAAGCGCCCGTGATTCCCGCTGAAGTCGCGTTCGTCGAGATCGAGCCACGGTTCGGCCTGCGCTTCTATCTCGGCAGCGAAGTCGAGCGCCTCGATCTGCCGGGCGACGCGCCCAATAGTCGCGCACAGGACATCGGCAGCGAGATGCTGGAAAAGGAGGGATGCCGGTTGCTGCTCGTGCCGGAGCGTCGCCTCGAATATCTGCGCTCCTATCTCGCCGACCACGCGATTTCGTATCGGCGCCTGCCCGACGCTCGCGGCTTCGCCGTGCTCGCGCAGTCGACGGACGATTGCGCGGCGTACGGATCCTGATCGCGTAACGGAGAGCCGACTTCGTTCGTTCCGGCCGGCGCGGATTCCCGTCGCTCGCGGTCTTCCCAATGGGGATATTCGTGTCAGGTCACAACGAGAACACGGCGAGCAAGGTTCCCGAAGCCACTCTCGTCTTCTGGCTCGTCAAGATCATCGCCACGACGCTCGGCGAAACCGGTGGCGACGCTGTGTCGATGTCGCTCGGCCTCGGCTATCTCATCGGCACCGGCATCTTCGCGCTCGTTTTCGCCGTCGCCGTCGGCCTGCAGATCGCCGCGAAGCGGTTCCGTCCCCTGCTCTACTGGCTGACGATCGTCGCGACGACGACGATCGGAACGACGCTGGCCGATTTCGCGGATCGATCCCTCGGCATCGGCTATGCCGGCGGCAGCACGTTGCTGCTCTCGCTGTTGCTGGCATCGCTGATCGCATGGCGTCGCGCACTCGGAACGATCGCCGTCGACAGCGTTTCGACACCGCGGGCCGAGGTCTTTTACTGGATCACGATCCTGTTCTCGCAGACGCTCGGAACCGCACTCGGCGACTGGACGGCCGACACGGCGGGTCTCGGCTACACCGGCGCGATGGCGATCTTCGGAAGCCTGCTGCTCGCAGTAACCCTCGCGTGGTTCCGGACTCGCGTTTCGCGAACGGCCCTCTTCTGGATCGCGTTCGTGCTCACGCGGCCGCTCGGCGCGGTGCTCGGCGATTTCCTCGACAAGCCTCTCGAAAACGGCGGCCTCGCGCTCAGCCGCTTCGGAGCGTCGGCGGTGCTCCTTGCGCTGATGCTGGCGGCACTCCTTCTGTTTCCGCAACGACCGGCACGACGAGCGCACTGACGGCAACGATCGACGGCGTTGCGGCCGTTCCGGCGAAGCTCGCCAGGTCCCGACAGACGCTCAACGCACGAGTGAGCTCAGCGCACCCCACGGATCGTGCGTGTGCGCGACGCTGATGATGAAGAGAAAGACGGCGAGCGCCGCCGCGTAGGTGATCGCGCGCACGCCGCGCGTTCTGCCGCGTTTCAGCGCCAGCGTCCCGAGCACGATGTAGACGACGAGCAGCAGAACCTTCACGGTCAGCCACGCCTGCACGAACGGGTATTGATGCAGCAGCGTCACGAGCATCAGTGCGGCCGTCAGCAGCGTCGTGTCGATCGCATAGGAAGCGTAACGGAGAACGGCATGGTTCGCGTACCGCCAGTCGAGCATCCGCATCGCGCCGCGGACCGCGAACAGCGAGCCGGAGAGAATGACGCACAGGACGTGCACGAACTTGATGTCGGGATAGAACTCGATCATGCGTCCTGCACGCTTCTCATCCCGGCTTGCCGTCGAGCCGGGGCCGCGCGTAGATCCAGATCGAGCGCACGACCCACGGCAGGAACGCGACGACCCAGCCGACCGCCGCGAAAACGAGCCAGCGCTGCATGTCCGGCGCAAGCTCGGCGTAGATGCGCAGCACGGCGACGATCTGCAGCAGGCCGAACGTGAGCCACGGTATCGGGCCCATCGCGAGCGGTCGTCCCGAATGCCCGTGCGTGACGCGCGTGACCATCGCGACGAGCATCGAGCCGAAGAATCCGACCGTCAGCGCATGCACCGGCGCGCGGCCGAGGCGGAACGTGCCGTCCGCGAACAGCATCAGGCTTTGCGCGGCGAACAGGAAGAACGCGACCGGCAGCCATGCGAACGCGAGATGGAGCGCGGCGAGCAGTCCCGGCTTCTTGCATTTCCACGGCTGCCACGCGATCCAGTGGCCGAGGAAGCACAGCGCAAGCGGCACGTCGACGAGCCACAGCCATTCGAAGCGATGCGCAAGCTCGAGCACGAGATGCGCGATCAGGAGCGCGCCGACGAGCGGAAGGCTCCACGCGGGACGCACGACCCGATAAGACGGTCCGACGACGCTCGCCGAGAAGAACGGGATCATGCGATGGCAGACCGTGAAATAGATCGGCAGCAGCAACCCGAACGTGCCGAGCTTGATCGCGAAGATCGCGAACGTCCACGGCGCGCCGAGCACGAAGGCCTCGAACGCGACGAGGCCGCACGCGCCGAGCGTCAGCGCGGTGAAGCATGTCAGCGCGTGACGGTCGCGCGCCCGATTGCGCACGAGCACGCTTCCGAGCGCGACGCATCCCGCGATCCATCCGGCGAGCATCGCGGCAAGACCGACGGCAAGCAGCCATTTCGAGCCGAGCAAACCCGCGTGCGCCAGAAGATAGCCGCCGAAGACGCCGGCGAACACGGGCACGTAAGCGCGCCGCGTCAATGCCGGCTGATTCATCCAGCGCGGAAACACCGTCAGCAGGAATCCGAACATGAAGAGCGGAAGCATGCCGTACTGCGTCAGCATCGCATGCGCCCAGCCGGCCGGAACCGGCGGCTGGGGAAACGCATGTCCGAGCCGAGGCGCCGCGAGATAGCACGCCCACCACAGCATCGCGAGAAGCACCGTCGACGCGCCGGCGAAGAACATCAGCCGGTGCGGCGCGGCGGCTAGCTGCGCGCCGATCGCGGCCGGATTAAGCACGCCGAAGCGGCGTGCTGCCGCTTCGGTCTTCTCTTCCCTGTGATGCACATCCATGACGAGAACCCGCTCAGCCGCCGCTTGCCGGCTGCGGAACGCTCGTTGCCGCAAGCACGCTCTTCCGCGGAGCGATCCAGAGCCGCAGCACGAACCATCCGAACAGGAGCGCGCCGACTGCGAACAGCGTATCGCCCGGAACGCGCATCCAGACGAGCAGATGGATCAACGGACGGCCCATGAATTCCTCGGAACGCGCATACCAGTAGCCGTGCTCGAGCGCCGCGGAAAGTTGCAGCACACCGAGCGGCAGCAGCGTCAGCAGCGCCATCAGCGAGAGCCCGATGTTGAGCAGCCAGAACGATCCGCGCAACTGCCCCTGGTTCCACTCGGCATCGGGCTTGAGACCGCGCAGGCAGAACAGCATCAGACCGAGCCCGAGCATGCCGTAGACGCCGAACAGCGCCGTATGTCCGTGCAGCGGAGTGAGGTTCAAGCCCTGCATGTAGTAGAGCGCGAGCGGCGTGTTGATCAGGAACCCGAAGAGTCCCGCGCCGACGAGATTCCAGAACGAGACCGCGAGGAAGAACAGGATCGGCCAGCGATAGCGCGCCATCCACGGCGTCGCGCGTCCGTGCGACCAGGTCTCGTACGCTTCCATGCCGATCAGCGCGAGCGGTACAACCTCGAGCGCCGAGAACGACGCGCCGAGCGCGATCACCGCGGTCGTCGTGCCGGCGAAGTAGAGATGATGGAACGTGCCGAGCACGCCGCCCGCCATGAAGACGAACGTCGCGAACAGCACGTTGACCGTCGCGGTGCGCGCGCGCACGAGCCCGAGCTTGACGAAGAGGAAAGAGATCACGGCGACCGCGAACACCTCGAAGAAGCCCTCGACCCAGAGATGCACGACCCACCAGCGCCAGTATTCGACAACTGAGAGATGCGTGTGCTCGCCCCACATGAGGCCGGCGCCGTAGAACGCCGCGATCGCGACCGTCGAGAGGAACAGGAGGCCGACGATCGACGCGAGATCGTCCTTGCGCCGGAGCGCGGGCCAGAGCGCGCGCCCGACCAGCACGAGCCAGAGGATCAGTCCGACGAAGAGGAAAATCTGCCAGAAGCGCCCGAGATCGACGTATTCCCAGCCTTGATGGCCGAACCAGAAATTGTTCGCGAGCCCGAGCTTCTGCATGACCGCGAACCATTGCCCGGCGAACGCGCCGACGACGATGACGAGGAGGCACACCCAGAGGAAGTTGACGCCGAGCCGCTGGAATTTCGGCTCGTGACCCGAAACCGCGGGCGCGATGTAGAGGCCCGTGCCGAGCCACGCGGTCGCGATCCAGAGCACGGCGAGCTCGGTATGCCACGAGCGCGTCAGCGAATACGGCAATATGCGCGAGATCTCGAATCCATAGAACTGCTTCTCGACCTGGTAATGCGCCGTGATGGCGCCGAGCAGGATCTGTGTCAGGAACAGCGCGATCACGATCCAGAAATACTTCGCGGTCGCGCGCATCGACGGCGTGACGACGAGGCTCGCCAGCGGATCGCTCGCCGGCGGCGCGAGATGCGGCTCCTTGTTGTGCCAGACCGCGTAATGCCAGGCGAGGAGCCCGATGCCCGCGATCATGAAGAGCACGCTGAAGACGGTCCACAGGAACGCGCTCGACGTCGGCGTGTTGCCGACGACGGGATCGTACGGCCAGTTGCTCGTGTAACTCATCGTCGAGCCCGGCCGCGTCGTGACGGTTGCCCACGCGCTCCAGAAGAAGAAAGCCGTCAGCTCGCGCCGATGCTCGGGCGAATCGACTGTGCCGTCGCGCATCGCGTAGATCTCGCGAAGCTTGGCCGTCGCCGGATCGTCGCCGAACACGCTCTCGTAATGCTTCGCGATGTTCGCGATCGCACGCGCACGATCGTTCGAGACGGTCAGCGCCTGCGTCGACGGATCATAAGTGTTCGCGCGAAGCTCCCGGCGCAGCCGCGCCTTCAGCGCTTCCTGCGCGCCCTCGTCGAGCGCGGCGAATGTCGTCGCGTTCTCGTCGTGCGCCCAGCCGTCGAGCATGGACATCGCTTCACGATGCAGCCAGTCGGCGCTCCAGTCCGGCGCGACCAGCGCGCCGTGGCCCCAGATCGATCCGAGCTGCTGGCCGCCGAAGCTCTGCCAGACTTCGCGGCCCGCGTCGATGTCGGCGCGTGTGAAGATCGTCGCGCCGGACGCGTCGACGACGCGCTCCGGCATCGGCGGCGCCTGGTGATAGATCTCGCGGCCCATGCCGAGCAGCACCAGAAACGTGACGCCGAGCAAGGTGCCGAGCGCGATCCAGAGCTTCGTGGTCGTTGACATGAAATGCTTCCCTCCGATCGGTCGCGGCGAAGCATGCGGCTTAGGCCGGTCCGACGCCCTGACTCAGATCAAGACGCCGATTCTCCTGGCTCGTCATCCCGGCGCAGGCCGGGATCCAGCCTTTAACGCCTTACAAGCTGGATC
>DASZWL010000040.1:0-3715 GCA_035546695.1 Rhodanobacteraceae bacterium
TCATCGAAATTCTCCTCGAAGGTTCTTTGTCGATTTCGACCGTATGCGTCGGCGGTTGACCGCAGGCTGAAGAGGATTCGCGCTTCGTCGCGGTGTTTCGAAGCACTCGGCGAATCGCATGCCCGCCGAATGGGCGCCGCCGTTGCGGCGCCGTTCAGCGCGGAATTCCGCGACGCGATCGTTTCTCAGCGCGCGGGCGTCGCGACGAATGCGACGATGTCGCCCGTCACGGGATCGACGCCGCGCCCAGCGATGCGACCGAAATCGTCGATGTCGTTCGCGAGCACGAGCTGGCCCGCGAAATCGGGCGCGAGCGAGGCGAGATCCATTATTTCGCCGTTCCGCCAGAGGAATGCGCGCGTGACGCCGCTCGCATCACTCGAATAGCCGACGACGTCGCCGCGCGCGTTAATGCCGCTGCCGGTGCTCGCGACGTCGCCCGGCAGCGTGCCGAGATCCTGCATCGGACGGTTGCGGAGCTTCAGGAACGCGTGCGTGAAGTTGCCGTCGATGTCGCCGATCTCGGTGCCCGCGAAGCCGATGACGTCGCCGCGTTCGTTGATCGCGCCCGGCGTGTTCCACGAATCGCCGCCGATGTTGCCGAGATCGACGACGCGGCCGTTTTCCCAGAGAACCGCGTGTGTCGCCGTGAGTCGGCCGACCGCCTGATCGCAACTGCCGGAGATGCCGACGATCTGGCCGCGATCGTTGATCGCGGTTGCCGCGCCCGAGCTGTCGCCCGGCAACAGCGGCAATGCGTGCGGCGCCGACGAGCCGTAATTCCAGTAGGCCGGCAGGAATTGCAGCACCTGGTCCGAATCGCTCGCGCAGCTCGGATCGTGCACGCCGTTCTCGGCCCAGCCGACCGTGCGGCCCCAGTCGTTCGTGCCGGTCGCGTAGCTGTCGTAGCCGCCCGCGAACGGCTCGAGCGCGATCATCGGGCCCGAAGGAAAGAACACCGACTTCAAGAAGCCCTTGCAGACGTTGCCGCTCGTCGCGAAGAACGGGCCGCAGCTCCAGGTCTCGCCGAGCGGATTCGCAGCGCCGGTCTCGCTGATGCCCGAGACGAGTCCGATGACGTTCTTGACCGGCCATGCGACGCTGCTGTTGCCGCCCCCGAGCGTGCCGAGATCGGTCGCATGGCCGCCGAACCAGACGACGGCATGACGCACGGCGTTGCCCGCCGGTTTCGAATAGCCAGAGACGATGCCGAGATCGTCGATGCTGTTCGCGCGGCTGTTGTTGCCGCCGAGCGAAGGCATCAGCGTGATGCGATAGCGCGGACGGTTGTCGTGATGCTGGCCGGCCGAAGCGGCGAAGCTCGCACCGGCGAGCGCGGCCGAGCAGGCGAGGACGAGAATCCTGCGATGGCGCAGAGTCATGGCGTTTCTCCTTGTGGTCGATGACGCGCCGCGAGCTTCGCCGTGCACGCCGGCGATCGGGAGCACCACTTCTGCGACGATCGCTGGTCCGGCTTCGTCCTCTCATCACGCGTCGATGGGAGTTCGACCATGCGTCGATGGGAGCTCGCGGTTCCGCTCGATCCCGCGCGCGCGCAGCCGCTGTTCCTGCAGCTCGCGGGCGCGATCGCGGACGACATCCGGAGCGGCCGCCTGAAGCCCGGCGAGCCGCTGCCCGGCACGCGCGAGCTCGCCGAAGCGCTCGATCTCAATCGCAACACGATCGTCGCCGGATACGCCGAGCTTGCCGCCGAGGGACTCGTGCGCACGCGCGTCGGCGGCGGCACGTTCGTCGCCGAGCCCGCGCCGCAACCGCCGCACGCGCCGCATGTCGCGAGCGACGAGCCGACCTACGCGCTCGCGCCGCCGGTTCACGCGCGGCCCGCGTCGAGCGTGCTGCCGCCCGGCATGCTGATGCTCTCGAACGGCGCACCCGATGCGCGGCTCTTTCCGGCTCGTCCGCTCGCACGTGCTTTCCGCCGTGCGATCGAGCATCGCGGACGCACGCTGCTGACGAGCTCGGACCCGTGCGGACACGCGAGGCTTCGCATCGAGCTCGCGTCGATGCTCGCGCGCACGCGCGGACTCGTCGCGACGCCGGACAACCTCATGGTCACGCGCAGCATCGAGCAGGGCATCGATCTCGTCGCGCGCACGCTGATTCGTCCCGGCGATGTCGTCGCGGTCGAGGCGTTCGGCTATCCGCCTGCGTGGAGCGTGCTCAGGCTCGCCGGCGCGAAGCTCGAGCCGATTCCGCTCGATCGCGACGGGCTCGACGTCGACGCGCTCGAAGCACTGCTTTCACACGAGCGCATCCGTGCGGTGTTCACGACGCCGCATCACCAGTTTCCGACGACGAGCGTGATGTCGCCGCGCCGTCGCGAACGGCTCGCATCGCTCGCGCTCGCGCACGGCTTCGCGATCGTCGAGGACGACTACGATCACGAGTTTCATTACGCGGGAAAGCCCGTGTTGCCGATCGCAGCCGGCGCTGGACGCGCGAACGTCATCTACGTCGGATCGCTCGCGAACCTGCTCGCGCCCGGCGTCTCGAGCGGCTTCGTCGTCGCGCCGCCGCCGGTGTTCGAGCGGCTCGCGAGCCTGCGCGCCGCCTGCGATGCGCGCGGCGACGCGGCGGTCGAATGCGCGGTCGCCGAGCTCTTCGAGGACGGCGAGCTCCTGCGCCACATGCGTCGCGTGCGGCGCGCGTACGAAGCGCGTCGCGATGCGCTGGCCGACGCCTTGAAGCGGCGGCTCGGCGGCGCGCTCGAGTTTCGGATTCCCGATGGCGGCATGGCGCTATGGGCGCGCGCCGATGCGTCGATCGACGTCGACGCGTGGGTCGTCGCGGGCGAGCGCGCCGGCGTGCGTTTCGCGAGCGCGCGCATGTACGACATCGAGCAGCGCGAGCGGCGGTTCCTGCGTCTCGGCTTCAGCTATCACGACGAAGCCGAGCTCGACGAAGCGGTGCGGCGCATGGCGAGCGGACTCGCTGCCTTGCGTCCGCAAGCGGCGAACGATGCATCCGCGGCCGCACCGCGCGCTCTGCGCGCGGTTGGCTATGCGAAGTCCACCGCGGACCGGTGCTGAGCGTCGCTACGCCGGACGGCGCGCGCCGAGCATGCCTTCGCCGATCTTGAGGAGATCGCCGAGGCCGAGCTGGCCGTCGCCGTCCTGATCGAACACCGCGCCGAGGAGGCCGCCCGAGCCGCTCTGCGCGATGCGCTGGTGCTCTTGTCCCAGCAATCCGCCGAGACTCGATGCGTTCATGCCCTGGCGCTGGCTCATGCCGCCGAGCACGCTCATGACGATCGGCGCCAGCATCGCGAGCAGTTGCGAGGCGTTGGCCGAACCGAGGCCGCTCGATTGGCCCAGGCCTTGCGAGGCCTGATCCTGACGCGCGCCGAAGATGTGGCCGAGAATCGACATGCCGCCGGCGAGACCGCCGCCGCCGAGCATGCCGCCGAGAAGGCTGCCGATGTCGTTGCCGGCGTGATCGTCGAGCGCCGCGTGCAACGCGCCGGCGCCGTCGGGCGTCGCTGCGTTGCGCGCGAGGCCGCCGAGCAGCAGCGGCATCGCCTGCTGGATCGCGCTTTCGGCCTGCGCGGGATCGACGCCGAGCTGCGAAGCGATCGCCTGAATCTGCGAATCGTCGAGCTGGCCCAGAACTTCGTTCGCGAGGTTCGTCATGGCAATGCTCCGGTCGGGTCGCGCAGCATACGATCGGAGCCGTTGCGCCGGCGTAAAGAAATGTG
>DASZWL010000041.1:0-6667 GCA_035546695.1 Rhodanobacteraceae bacterium
GTCGAGCAGCACGGCGTCGTCGGGGGCGTTTGCAGCAATGTCGACGAAACGACATTGCAAGCGCTCGGTCTTCGGCCAGCGCACGCCGATGCGGCCGTTGCTGATCACGTGGACACCATCTTCGAGCTTGCGCGGCGCCTCGTCGGCGGTGCCGTAGGCCCAGGTTCCTTCGCGATCGCCGACGACGAGATTGAACGCACCATAGCTTTCGACGTCGGCGTGTACGGCGTCGAGGAAATCCTGTGGGCTTGCGTCGCCGAGCATGAAATCGCGCACGAGCCAGCCGCGCGATTTCGGCGCTTTCGCCGGCAGGCCGGCGCGCACGTTCGTGACGGCGGCGTGGCGTCCGTCGGAACGGATCGCGAGCCAGCTGCCGCCGGCGGCGAGATCGCGTCCGCCGACGATGCGGGGATCCTCGTTCCACGGTGCCGCCGCGGCGCTTGCGCGAGCGCGGTATTCGTCGCGATTGCCGAGCAGCAGCAAAGGTTTGCGGGGAACCGCGTTGATCGCGATCAGCAGCAGGCACATGAGCGCATTGTCGCTCGAATGGTGTTGCGGCTGGTGTCAGTGCCGGGGAATTCGCGACACATCGTCCTTTCGCTGTCGGAAAAGCTCGCCCGGATCGATGCGCCTCGCAAGGGCCTCCCTCACCCGCGCCACTGGCGCGACCTCTCCCGCAAGTGGGAGAGGCGAAAGGCCTGCGTCAACCTCGCTGCTGCTCTTCCGGCAAAGCACGGATACGCGCTTCGAGCGGCGCGAGGCGCGCGTTGGCGGGGCTCAGTTGCCGAGCGGCGTCGAGCGCTCGCGCGGCGTCGCTGCGGCGGCCTTCGCGCACGCGCGCTTCGGCCTGGTCGATGAACGCGCCGGCGAGCTTCTCGGACATCGGCGCGATCGAGGCGTCGGCCGGCGCGATCTGACGGATCGTGTCGAGCAGCATGCGAGCGCGCTGCGGCTCGCCTCCGGCGAGCGCCTGATCGAACAGCGTCTTCGCTCGATCGGGCAGGTGAGCAATACCATCCTGCGCGTCCTTGTTGTCGCGGTCGATCGCGAGCGCGGCGCGGTATTTATCGTATGCGCTGTCGCCGGGCGGAACGATCAATTTGCCGGCCTCGGCCGCGCGTCCGGCTTCGGCGACGAGCTGGCGCACGTGATCGACGTCCGCAGCGGTCAACGCGGGACGCTCGGCGTCGATCGCGATGCGTTCGTGCAACTCGCGCAGATCGATGCGAGCGGCGCGCAATTCAGGCAGATCCGGCGCCAGCTCCGCGGCGCTCGACAGAAGCTTGTCGGCTGCCCCGGCATTGCCATCTTCGATCGCTGCATTCGCTTGCAGCACGAACGCTTGTGCGACGTGACGAAGACCGTCCTTCGCGCGCGCGTTGTCGGAATCCTTGTCGAGCACCGCGCGGAACAGCGCGAGCGCGCTGTCGTCTCCGCCGGCGAGATGACCGGCGTGCACCTGATCTTCGGCGCGCTTCAAGGTCTCTTCGACCGCGGTGCGCTCGGTGGCGCGTGCTTGCGCGAGCTGACCGCGAAGCTCGGCCAGCGCCGAGTACTTCGGCAGGATGCCGGCGATCGCGTCGATGCGCGAGGACGCCGTCGCGATGTCGTTCGCGGCGAACGCCTTGCGCGCCTCGCCGGCGAGCGCGTCGGCGGATTTCTGCAAGCCGGCTTGTGCGAGCGCGTTCGATGCGTCGTCGGAAAGAAGCCGCTTGTAGATCGCGGCGGCGCCGTCGTCGCCGAGCACGCGGCCCGAATCGAGCGCAGTCTTCGCGCTGTCGAGCAGCTGTTCGGTCTCGGCGCCGCTGCTTTCGGCCTTGACGAGCCGCTGCGCGACAGAATCGACGGCCGCTCCGCCGCCGAGCAGCTCGCGCGCCGCATCGAGCGACTGGCGCGCGGCGGCGAGATCCTTTTGCGCGATGGCCGCATCGGCACGCTCGAGCAGCTTCCGGCCGACGCGCTCTAGACCGGCGCGCGCGATGTCGTTGTCGGGATCTTGCGCTCGTGCGGCCTCGAAGAGCGCGCGTGCGCTGTCCGGCGTGCCGTCGAGATGCCCTTCCTCGAGCGCGCGCTCGGCACGCGCGAGCGTGTCGTTGAATTCGGTGCGCGGCAGCAATGCGCGCAGGCGATCCTGATAGGTCCACGCGAGCGCGGCGCCGAGCGCGAGCACGATCAGCGCGGCCATCGCGAACCACGGCGTGCGACTCCGGCGCGCCGGCTGCGCGGGACGATGCCCGCGCTCGGCGCGCATCGTCTCGCCGCCGACCGCGGCGACGATCTCGTCGAGACGGCCGATCGCGGGCTCGTTACGCTCGCGCGGCGTGGAAGTCTCGCGAACGGAATCCGACGGCGGCGTCGGCGTGTGCATCAGCGGCGCGACCGGCGTCGTGTCGTCGCCGGATGTCGCGAAGAGGCCGACGAGCTGCGGCTCGCGCCAGAAGCTTCCGGCCGGCGTCGTTCCGGCGTGCATCGAGGCGTGCTCGCCCTGTTCGATGCGCGCGATCGCATCGGCGACCGCTGCGCCGTCCTGATAGCGATCCTCGGGCTGCTTGGCGAGCATGCGCGAGAGCAGCGGTTGCAGGCTCGCAAGCGCATCGGGCAGCGTCGGCACCGGATGGCTGATGTGCATGATGCCGACCGCGAGCGAATCCTCGGCCTGATACGGCACGCGTCCGACGAGAAGCTCGTACAGCACGATGCCGAGGCTGTAGAGATCGGCGCGCCCGTCGATCGAGCGTCCGCGCGCCTGCTCGGGGCTCATGTAGTGCGGCGTGCCGATGATCGCGCCGGTCTGCGTCATCTTCGCCGCGGGATCGAGCGCGCGCGCGATGCCGAAATCGGTCAGCGCGGACGAGCCGTCGTCGCGCAGAAGGATGTTGTCGGGCTTGACGTCGCGATGGACGAAACCTTTCCGGTGCGCGTAGTCGAGCGCCGTCGCAATCTCGCGGATCACGCGCAGCGCGAACGCGACCGGGCGCGGCTGGCCGTCCTTGTGAAGGATCGGGCCGCCGCCGAGGTACTCCATCGCGATGTAGTGGTAGTCGCCCGAGCGGCCGACGTCGTGGATGCCGACGACGTGGCGATGATGGAGCTTCGCCGCGATCTTCGCCTCGCGCAGGAAGCGCTCGCCGAAGTTCGGATCGGCGAGCAGCGCCGGCGACATGACCTTCAGCGCGACTTCGCGATCGACCGATTCCTGCATCGCGAGATAGACGGTCGCCATGCCGCCGCGGCCGAGCTGACGCAGCAGACGGTAGCCTCGGATCTCGATCACGTGTCGGTCGCTTCCGGCGTAAGGAACGATGGCCGCACGATATTTGCGGCGGTGCGGCAGCTTAACATGCAGACATCGGGCGGCCCGGAGAGGTTCGTTTGCGAGACGAAGGCCTCGCTCCGATCGCCCTCATCCGTCGCTTCGCGACATTTTCTCCCGCAAGCGGGAGAAGGGGCGTTTCGCCTCTCCCGCTCGCGGGAGAGGCCGCGCCGGAAGCGCGGGCGAGGGCCGCACTTGCGGAGCGCTTCGCTCCGATTGCCCTCATCCGGCGCTGCGCGCCGACTTCTCCCGCAACGGGAGAAGTGAAAGCTACGTCACGCGCCGCGCTTCGAGCACGTTCGGCACCGTCGCCAAGCGAGCGAGCAGGCCCGAGAGCTGACCGAAGTCGGTGACACGCAGAGCGAAGTTCATCTCGGCGAGGCCCTGCTTCGCATCGACCTGCGTGTTGATCGCGATCAGGTGCGCGTTCGCGGCTGCGATGACGTTCGTGATGTCCTTGTGCAGCCATTTGCGATCGTAGCCGCGCACGACGACGTTGACTTCGTAGGCGTGCTCCTTGCGCTCGCCCCAGTCGACTTCGATGATGCGGCTCGCGTCACGCTCGCGCAGGCGCGCGAGCTGCTTACAGTCCGCACGGTGCACCGACACGCCGCGGCCGCGCGTGATGAATCCCGCGACGGCATCGCCCGGCAGCGGCTGACAGCATTTCGCGAGCTGCGTCATCAGGTTGCCGACGCCCTCGATGACGATCGCGTCCTTGCCGCGCATCGGCGCGCGCGGCGGCGGTGCGCTCGGTGCAGACGGCGACGGCGGCGCGATCGTCTCGTGCAGCGCGCGCGCGACCTGACCCGGCGAGATGTCGCCGAGCGCGAGCGCTTCGAGCAATTCGTCCTGCGTCTTCAGCTGGAAGCGCGCCGGCAGCGCGTCGATGTTCGCCTGATGCAGCGCGAGGCGCTTCAGCTCGCGGTCGAGCAGCGCGCGGCCGGCGGCGAGATTTTGTGCATGATCGATGCGCTTGAACCACGTGCGCACTTTCTCGCGTGCGCGATGCGTCGCGAGATAGCCGTGATGCGGCGAAAGCCAGTCGCGGCGCGGCTCGATCGTCTTGCCGGTCAGGATCTCGACGCGATCGCCGCTCGACGGCTGGAACGTCAGCGGCACGATGCGGCCGTTGACTTTCGCGCCGCGGCAGCGGTGGCCGACGTCGGTGTGGATCGAATACGCGAAGTCGAGCACGGTCGCACCGCGCGGAAGGTCGATGACCTGCCCTTTCGGCGTCAGGAGATAGACGCGATCCTCGATGACTTCGGTCCTGAAACCCGCGAGCAGCGCGGCGTCGTCTTCGCGCGCGTCCTTGCTTTCGAGCAGCTGGCGCATCCAGGCGATCTTGCGCTCGAAGCTCGCGTCGGCGCCGCCGCCTTCCTTGTAGCGCCAGTGCGCGGCGAAGCCGAGCTCGGCGTGGCGGTGCATCTCGTGCGTGCGGATCTGCACTTCGAGCGTCTTGCCGCCGGGGCCGATCACGGCCGTGTGCAGCGACTGGTACTGGTTGCCTTTCGGGCTCGCGATGTAGTCGTCGAACTCACCCGGGATGTACGCCCAGAGCGAATGCACGACGCCGAGCGCCGCGTAGCACGTCGCGACGTCGCCGACGAGCAGTCGCAGCGCGCGGACGTCGTAGAGCTCGGAGAACTCGACGCCCTTCTTCTGCATCTTGCGCCAGATCGAATGGATGTGCTTCGGCCGGCCCGCGATGTCGGCGTCGATGCCGGCCTTGCGCAATGCCGCGTCGAGCGTCGACTTCGCTTCGGCGATCCAGCTCTCGCGATCGCCGCGGCGCTCGTCGAGAAGCTCGGCGATGCGGCGATAGACGTCCGGTTGCAGATAACGGAACGCGAGATCTTCGAGCTCCCACTTGAGCTGCCAGATGCCGAGCCGGTTCGCGAGCGGCGCGTGGATGTCGGCGGTCAGTTGCGCGAGCGCGCGGCATTCGTCTTCAGGCAGCTGCGACGCCCGACGCATGCGCACGAGCTGACGCGCGAGCAGGATGAACACGACGCGCAGATCGCGGATGATCGCGAGCAGAAGACGGCGCAAGCCTTCCGTGCCGCCCGAATTGCCGCGCGCGGCGTAGAGCGACCAGACGCGCTCGGCCGCCTGCTGACCTTCGACGAGATGGCGCACTTCCTCGGGAAATGACGCGAACACAGCGTCGTCCGGCTTCATGCCGGCTTCGATCAGCGCGTGCAGGATCGCCGCCGCGAGCGCTTCGGCGCCGACGCCGAGATCGCGGATCGCATCGAGCGTCGCGAGCAGTTGCGCTCGTCGCGAAATCCAGGCTTCGCCGAGCGCTTCGCCGCGCGCGTCGGCGAGCGCGCACGCGCGCGCGAGCGTGCCTTCGCGCGGCGCGGAGTCCAGAGCACCGGCGAGCCAGTGCTCGAGACTCGGGCTCTGATCGTGCATGCGCTTCACGAAATGACGTCCGACGGCGCGATGCGCCGTCCCATCGAATGGGGAAGAGGATCGAAGCTTACGCCGCGATGCTGCCGCGGGGCAGCATCGGCTATCGGCGGAGCGGCTTCGTTACTGGCCGCCCATCCACGGGAAGCCCTGCGACGGCAGGAACCCGAACACGACGTCGTCGCCGCGGAAGCGGTCGCCGCCTTCGGCGACGGCGCTCGCCTCGGTCAGCAGCGCCACCGCGACGACAGGCTCGTTGGTCGCAGGCGGCGTGCCGACGATCGGGCGCATGAAGACGACGTAGAACGAAAACGCCGGCAACCCGGCCGGAGGCGGGGCGAGGTAGAGCGAAAGAGCGTGATCGGAATCGGTGCCGAGCGGGCCATTCAGCGCGCCCGAAATCGGCGCGCCGGAGCAAGTGTTCGCATCGAGAACGCCCGGAAGATCCGCGACGATGCACCATTGACCCGTGTCGCCGAGATAGCCGCTGCCGCTACCCGCTGCGCCGCGATCGTAGGCATCGACCAGGCTCAGCTTGATGTTGATTCCGCCGTTCGGCTGCTCGCCATCGGACATCGGCAGCGCCGGAGCCGCGTCGTACTCTCCCTGCGCGCCGTAACGCGCATCGACGCGCACGGCATAGTAGAAATGCGTGAGGTCCGGCGCGGCCGTCCACGCAGTAGCGGCGCGCACGGTGCCGCCGACAGGACCGGGGCGCACGCCCGTCGCGGCGGCGCACAACGTGTCCTCGACGACTTCGGCCGGCTGATCCGCCGACGGATTGCAGGGGTCGGCCGGAACCAGGGACCAGTTCGGCTGGCTCCAGTCGAATCCCTGGCTCGGAATCCAGTTCACGAGATTCGAGTACTGCTCGGTCGTCTTCGACTCGAAGGCGTTGCGGAAAAGGCCTTCGGTCAGCGGCGAGCTCGTTTCACC
>DASZWL010000042.1:0-1728 GCA_035546695.1 Rhodanobacteraceae bacterium
GATCTGGCGCGCGAAGCTCTCCGGGATTCTGTTCTACGGCATCTTCGCGCTCGCGATCACGGCGTCGGTGCAGCTCGTCGGCGTCTATCTCGTGTTCGCGAGTTTGATCGTGCCCGCGCTCGCGACGACGGGCATCGAAGGTCCGCGACGTCTCGTCTACGCCTATGCGACCGGCATCGCGGGCTACGTCAGCGGGCTCGTGCTCTCGGCGATCTTCGACCTCCCGAGCGGCGCGATGATCGTATGGACGCTGGTCGCGTGCGGGATCGTCGCGAGGATGCTATCTCGCCCGCCAATTCGCGTTCTTCCGCCGGCTCACTGAGTCGCCGGCGTCTGCCCCGTGCGCAACGGCCGCCTCGTGCGCTGCGCGAGCATCTGACCGACGATATCATCGCCGCCAAGGCTCGCGATGCAGACGTCGAGCGCCTGGCCGACGTGAAAGCGATCTACCTTGAATCGAACGGAACGTTTTCGGTCTTGAAACGCCGTCGTTGATCGGCACCGGCGGACTTCCACGAGACGACGCGAAATGCCAGAGCCGCGATCCGCGCTACTCATCGTCGACATGATCAACGCCTTCGATTTCGCCGGCGCGAGCGCGTTGTTGCGCGAGACTCGGCGGATCGTTCCGCACATCATCGAGCTCCGGACGCGCGCGCACCGGGCGAACCGCCCGGTGATCTACTGCAACGACAACTTCGGCGAATGGCGCTCGGACTTCAAGGCGCTCATAGCCCGCTGCACGGCGAAGCGGAGACCGGCTCGCGACCTCGTCCGCGCGATAGCGCCCGAAGACAGCGACTATTTCATTCTGAAGCCGAAGCATTCGGCGTTCTACGAGACCGCGCTCGAATCGCTGCTCGAATCGCTCGGCGTTCGTCGCCTCGTGCTGTGCGGCATCGCCGGCGAAGGCTGCATCCACGCGACCGCGACGGACGCGCACATGCGCGAGTATCGCGTCGCCGTCGCGCGCGATGCGACCGCTTCGCAGACTCCGGCGCGCAACCGGACGGCGCTTTCGCATCTTGAGAATGCGCGATATGCGACGCTTTGTGCTGCGAGGAATGTGCGTTTCTAGCGGACGAGTGCGCACAAAAAACCGCCGGCCGGGCCGGTTCGCGAGCGCTGCGGCCTAGGCGAAACGCCGGCGATCGATCGCTCAGGAGGCGCGACGGGCCGCTGCTCTCTTCGTGTCTTTCGCGAAGAATCGACTCAACGCCGCGTAGCCTATGGATCCTGCGGCGAAACCAAGCGGTGCCGTCCCGAACACGGCTCCGAGCCCGCAAAGATTTCCCGCATTCTCGGAAGCGCAGAAGTGATCGACGCCGATCATGTAGCCCGGGACGAAACCAAGCAGTCCGATAACGAATGCAATCGCGATATGACGACCGCGGGCGAGCAGGAAGACAGCGATTGCCGCGATCGGCAGCGATAGAAGACCGGTGAACATCACGAGCGACATGGGCGACTCATTTGCTGAAAGCGCGCCATATACCGATCGCGACGAAGAAGATCAGGCGTAGCAGCGCTTTCTAGCCGGGTTCATGAACATCCGCTGGATTCTTGCAAACGCCGGCGATCAATCGAAATGGTGCCCAGGAGAGGACTCGAACCTCCACGGTTTTACCCGCTAGTACCTGAAACTAGTGCGTCTACCAATTCCGCCACCTGGGCAAGGGGCGTGCGCCGCGCGGGCGCGCTTTCGGGGCCGCGAACGATACTGGCCGG
>DASZWL010000043.1:0-2737 GCA_035546695.1 Rhodanobacteraceae bacterium
CGTCGGACGTCGCGAACACCGGAAAGCCGGCACGGCCACTTTGCCAAATCCGCGCGCCGCGCACGAGGAGGATCCGATGAGCACACCCGCCGACGAACGCCGTCCGCCATTCCCTCCGTTCACGCGCGAAGCCGCGATCGAGAAAGTGCGCAAGGCCGAGGACGCCTGGAACACGCGCGATCCCGAGCGCGTCGCGCTCGCGTACACGATCGACAGCCGCTGGCGCAACCGCGCCGAGATTTTCGCAGGCCGCGAGGCGATCGTCGCGTTCCTCAAGCGCAAATGGGCGCGCGAGCTCGATTATCGGCTGATCAAGGAAGTCTGGGCCTGGGGCGACGATCGCATCGCCGTCCGCTTCGCGTACGAGTGGCACGACGATTCGGGCCAGTGGTACCGCTCGTACGGCAACGAGAACTGGGCGTTCGACGCGAACGGCCTGATGCGCCAGCGTCATGCGAGCATCAACGATCTTGCGATCGCCGAGTCGGCGCGGCTTTACCACTGGCCACCCGGGCCGCGTCCGGCGGATCATCCGGGGCTTTCGGATCTCGGTCTCTAGCACGCCGCTGATGCGCACGGACGAAATCCGACTCGTGCTGCCCGCGTGGATCGCCGACGAGATCGACGCGACGCGCGTCTTCGACGACGATGAGGCACGCGTTGCACTCACGATCCATCTCGCGCGACGCAACATCGAGGAGCGGACCGGCGGTCCATTCGGCGCCGCCGTCTTCGATACCGACGGGCGCGTCGTCGCGGCTGGCGTGAACCTCGTCGTCCCGCAGCATTGTCCGGCGGCGCACGCCGAGATCGTCGCGTTCGCCGCGGCTGGAAAACGTCTCGGGCGCGCGCGATTCAACGACGACGGCCGGCGCTACGTGCTCGCGACGAGCGCGCAGCCGTGCGCGATGTGCTACGGCGCGTCGTTCTGGGCCGGCATCGACGAGATCCTGATCGGCGCGCGATCGGGCGACGTCATGGCGCTCAGCGAATTCGACGAGGGACCATTGCCGGAAGACTGGATCGGCGAGCTCGCGAAGCGCGGCATCGGCGTCAGGCGCGATATCCTGCGCGACGAGGCGCGGGCGCTGTTCGAGCTTTATGCGCGAAGCGGCGGCGAGCGGTACTGAATGAGCGAGTGAGAGCGTATCGCAAGATTGCCCTCACCCTGCCTGCCCTCTCCCGCAAGCGGGAGAGGGGAAAGCACGAACGCTCACTCGAACCCGTTCTTGAAGATCGCATCGCCGCCCGCGACGACGAGCAGGCTCGCCGAGAACGGCGGCAACTGTGACAGCGCCAGCGTCGCACTGCTCAGCGTTCCGCTGCCGATCTGGTGCACCGGATTCGCCGGGTCGAACCCATACAGCCGCCACGCGCTACCTGGCGCATGGGCGAACGTGACCGTCACGTCGTGCGTTGCCGTGTCCTTGTTCGTCAGCAGCACGATCGTGCGGCCGCCGCTCGCGGCGAACGCATACGCGCCGATGAGATCGACATCGGCGCTCGTCGCCGCGACGCTGTTGCCGTCGACTTTCGCGCCGGCGCCGTCGTAATCGAGAAACAGCGTGTACGCGCGCTCGACGCGCGTGTTCGCTTCCGGCGCGATCCAGCGCGTCGCGAGGTCGACGCCCTCGCGCGCGAAGATGCCGAACAGCTCCGCCTGCGCGACCGCGCCGGTCGAGGTGCCGTCGTTGCCCCAGTTGTATTCGGTGATCGCGAGTTTCGTGCCGGGACAGTACTGATCGATCCACGCGCGCACGCGCGGGATCAGGTTCGGCTTGTCGTAATGGTTGTCGTCGAAATCGCCGAGATCGGAGATCCACGATTCGGAAACCCACGTCGGATCGTAAAGCTCCTTCAGCGAGCGGAAGCGCCGTCCGGCCGTCGGCGGCGAATCGTCGTCGCTGAGCGCGACGTTCTGGCCCTGCGGGTAATAGTGGAGATCGAGATAATCGACGACGCGCGCGCCGCCCGCGAGCGGATGCGCGCAGATTTGTTGCAGGTACCACGCGACGAACGGCATGCCGCCGTGCGCCTGGCGATCGTCGCCGTCGAGACAATCGTCGGCGGCCGAGCCGAAAAGATCGCAATAGCCCCAGGTCACGGGACCGGTGACCTTCGCGCCGGGATCCTGCTGCTTGATCGCGCCGCCGTAACTTTGCGCCTTCGCCCAGGTCTCGTCGTACGTCGTCGGTGCGGGATGCACGTCCCGGTGCGTCGAGTTCCACAGCATGACTTCGTTGTCGAGCGCATAGAGCCGGACGCCGCCGTTCGACGCATTGCCGAACGTCGACTGGAAATGCGCGATCCAGCCGCGCTGGAAATCCGCATCGACCTCGGTCGAGGTGTCGTGCGGATCGTTGCCGGTGATCGCCGAGCCGTTCGTGCGATAGCCGTTGCCGGCGTCGGTGTCGTACGGATCGACCGACTGCTGCGCGCCGTAGCGCGTGACCGAGAAGCCGGCGAAGTACGGATGATCGAGCGGGCTGTCGGCGCGCGGCGTCCAGCCGATCGTCGGAATCGTCATCAGCGGCTGGATGCCGGCGCCGAGCGCGGCGCCGACGAACGCGTCGGCATCGTTGCCGATCGGCGGAATCTGCGTGCGATCGCTCGCGCCGGGAATGTTCTCGAAATACCAGTCGGCCGCGGTCGAATGCACGTCGACCTGCCAGTTGTAGCGCGTGACCGAATTGCCGCCCCAGCGGTCGACCGTGTAGCCGATCTCGGCATTTCGCTC
>DASZWL010000044.1:0-2364 GCA_035546695.1 Rhodanobacteraceae bacterium
CGCTCGATCGCGACCTTGTAGTCGGCATCGGCTTTCGCGATCGCGACGTCGTAGCGCGCGTCGGCTTCCTTCGAGAACGATTCCGAACGGACTTTCGCGACGTCCTTGTCCGCGTCGCGCTCGGTCTCGCTTGCCTTCGCCGTCGCGTCGTTGATCTTTCCGCTCGCCTCGGCGTTCGCCTTCGCGACGTCGGCCTCGGCTTCGGCACGTGCCGCATCGAGCTTGTGCTGGGCGGCGTCGACATCGGCGGCGGCCTTGCGGCTCGCATCGGTCACGTCCTTCGACGCTTCCTGCTGCGCTTTGGCGACATCGCTTTCGTTGCTCGACTGACGATCGCATGCGGCGAGCGAGACCAGCAGCGTTGCGGCAGCGAGAGCTGCGTGGACAGTCTTCATCGGCGTCTCCTCGATGCCGCGGGAGTCGCGGCGAGACCAAGCATTCGCGGTGATGCGTTTATCGAAAATGAACGCGCTTTACGCATTTTTCGTGCGATGGCGAGTCCTTTCCTATCCGCACGCTGAAGGAAGAAACCGGATTCAGCATCGAGCCACATCGCGCTCAGTAGCGTTTCGCTCGCCCACCAACGAAGGAGAGCCAGCAGCGATGAAACAACGCATGCTCAATCGAATGTTCGTGGCGTCACTCGCACTTGCGTTCGCAGGCTTTGCGCCGGCGGCGTCCGAGCTTGCTTACGCGAACGACGACACGTCCGGATCGGATCAGCCGGTCACCGATACGTGGATCACGACGAAAGTGAAGACCGAGCTCGCGACGACCGACGGCGTCAAGAGCACAGACATCGACGTCAAGACCGTCAACGGCGTCGTCACGCTGACCGGCACGCTCGCGACCGACGTCGCGGTCAAGAAGGCCGTCGCGGTCACGGAAAGCGTGAAGGGCGTCAAGAAGGTCGATCACTCGGGCCTGAAGTCGCTCGAGTGAGCGCGACACATCGATCACCAAACGGAGCACGACATGAATGAGGACAGGATCAAAGGTCAATGGAAGCAGCTTGCCGGCAAGCTGAAGGAGAAGTGGGGCAAGCTGACCGACGACGATCTCCGGATCGCCGACGGCAATAGCGAATACCTGGCCGGAAAAATCCAGGAACGCTACGGAATCGCCAAGGACGAGGCGGAGCGTCAGGTCAAGGATTTCGACCGCACGCTGTAAGGGATCTCGGGGGCGGCGTGGCCGCCCCTTCTTTTATCGACGGAAGGAGGAAACGCGCATGGGCAAGTACTTCATCGCCTGGCTTCTCGGAGTTCCGGCGGGACTCCTGATCCTGATCTACATCTTCTCGCACCTCTTTTGAGCAACGGGCGAGTCGTGGACCGCGAAATCGGCGGCGGCACGCTCTGGCAGCACGATGGCTTCTATTGCATGATGACGAGGAGCTTGCCGAAAACGCGATCGCGCGTCCTCGTGCGAACCTGAACGGGATATCGAAACCGCAGCGACGCGAACGCCGATTGCGTAGGCCCGCGATTGCGTCGGATCGATCGCCATCGGCCGGCAGACGACGAGGAATCCGCCTTGCCCGATACGTCCGAGCGCGATCCGCTGCCGAGATTGCCGTCCGCGAACGAATCGTTCGTGCGTCTCGCGGCGCTTTTCGCCGCGCTCGTGCTGATCGTCGGACTCGCCTATCTGATCCGCCTGCGCGTCACCGACAGCACGATCAACTCGTTCAAATGGGTCTCGCATACGCACGAGGTCAAAGCCACCGTCTTCGAGCTCACGGCCGCGCTCAACGAGATGGAAGCGGCCGCGTTCGCGGCGCAGTACGATCCGCTGTCCGAGAGTGCGGCGCGTCGCTACGGCGAGGCGCGTGCGCGTTACGCGCCGCTCCTCGAGACGCTGCGCGAGCTGACGCGCGACAATCCGAAGCAGCAGGAGCGCGCCGGCGTGCTGCGCGCCGAGATAGAAGGCCGCGTGCGCGAATTCGACGAAGCGCTGCGCCAGCGCGCGCGTGGGCGCGAGTCCGCGGCGGGGCAAGGGCTTGCGACGGCCGTGACGCGCTTTCCGGTGAACGACGTGCTCGACGCGATCATCAAGGACGAAGAGACGCTCGTCGACGCGCGAGAGCGCGAGGCCGCGCATCGGCAGCGCGTCGGCGGCTGGGTCGTCGCCGCCGTGTCGCTGATCCAGCTCGTGCTGCTCGCCGGCATCATCTGGAGCTCGGAAAACCAGCTGCGCCGAAGGCTCGCCGCGGAGGCAAGTGCGCGCCAGGCCGTGCAGCGCGCACAGCTCATCGTCGAGACCGTGCGCGAGCCGATCGCGGTGCTGTCATCGTCGCTCGACGTCGTCACCTGCAATCAGGCGTTCTCCGATCACTACGGACTGCATCGCGGCGACACGCTC
>DASZWL010000045.1:0-7947 GCA_035546695.1 Rhodanobacteraceae bacterium
GCGCTCCGCTCCGTGCGCGATCCGGTGTTCGTCGACGAGCAGAACGTGCCGATCGAGGACGAGATCGACGCGCAGGATCCGCTGTCGAAGCATGTCATCGCTCGCGACATGAACGACATTCCGATCGGCACCGGCCGGCTCTCGCCGGAGCGGCTGATCGGACGCATGGCGGTCGTCAGGGAATGGCGCGGCCGCGGCGTCGGCGAGGCGCTCCTGAAAGCGCTGCTCGACCGGGCGCGCGCGCTCGGCTATCCCGCGGTCGAGCTGCATGCGCAGTCGCACGCGATTCCGTTCTACGAGAAATTCGGCTTCGTCGCGTACGGCGAGGAGTTCGACGAATGCGGCATCCTGCATCGCATGATGCGCCTCGAGCTCGCGCCGCCCGACGCGCGCACGTTCGCACTGCTGTCGCCGAAGCCCGAGGCGATCACGTTGGAGGCGACCGATCGCGACGAAGCGATCGCCGCGATCTCGGCATTGCTAGCCGACACGCGCCACGAGATCGCGATCTACACGCGCGATCTCGATCCATCGCTGCTCGACGTTCCGCCGATCCTCGACGCGATCAAACGCATCGCGCTGTCGGGCCGCGGCGCGCGCGTGCGTGCGATCGTGCACGAGCCGCGCAAGGCGATTGCCGACGGCCATCGCCTCATCGCGCTCGCGCAGCGGCTGCCGAGCCTGATCGAGCTGCGCGTGCCGCAGGAAGAGACCGACCGGCAGTACGCGTCGGCCTTCGTCATCAATGACCGGCGCGGCTATCTCTTCCGCCCGCTCGCGAGCCGCAGCGAAGGCGAAGGCTCGACCTACGCGCCGGGGCGGCATGCGCAGCTGCGCGAGTATTTCGATCAGGTGTGGGAGCGGTCCGTACCGAGCGAAGAGCTCCGTCAGCTCGCGCTCTGAAACCTCTTCGCGGACCGGTATCGTCATTCCGGCGAAGGCCGGACAAGCGCGCAGCGCGCAGAACTTCCGAAGGACGGCCCCGCAGGGGCGAGCGCAGCGAGTAATCCAGCTTTGCGCTGAGCGAAAGCCGAAGGGCTGGATCCCGGCCTTCGCCGGGATGATGACGAAACGTATTTGCAGGGAACGTCGAGGTCAAGGTGAACGCATGTCACCGAACGGCAAGCCTCGTGCGGCACGCTCCGTTTCCCGGAGGAAATCGCCGCGGCATTGATTGTCCGATCGCCGCAACCACATGGATCCATAAGACCTCGATGCGGCACCGCAACACCCGGCGTCCCGAGCGGCTATAATCCGAGAGTTTCCCCTGCCGCCCGGCAGGCTCGGTCTGGCGTGTTGACGCGGCGCGCATCGGCGCGCCTTTTCGTCTCGGTGGTGTGAGAGTGAGCACGAACCTTCTCCAAGAGTTCCAGGCGTCCTCGCCGATCGCCGGCGGCAATGCCGCCTTCGTCGAAGATCTCTACGAGCAATATCTCGCCGATCCGGCGTCGGTCAGCGCCGAATGGCGCTCGTACTTCGACGGCTTGAAAGGCCGCGAGGCCGGCGACGTGCCGCATTCGGCCGTGATCGCGCGCATCGAGAGCGCACAGCGCATGAACGGCCACGCCTACTCGGCGATCGCGGCGCCTGTCAGCGACGCGCAGGCGCAAAAGCAGGCTGGCGTGCTGAAGCTCGTCACGGCGTACCGTTCGCGCGGCCATCTCGCGGCGAAGCTCGATCCGCTCGATCTCGAACACACGTTTCCGGCATCGGATCTCGAAGCGATCGGCCTCCTGCCGCGACCGGCCGCACCGGATCTCGATCCTTCGTTCCATGGCCTTTCCGAAAGCGATCTCGATACCGAGTTCAGCACGGGCTCGCTCGCGGGTCCGCAGCGCCTGAAGCTCCGCGATCTCGTCGCGCTGCTGAAAGCGACGTACGCAAGCACGATCGGCGCCGAGTTCATGCACATCTCCGACGCCGAGCAGCGCCGCTGGGTGCACGAGCAGCTCGAGCGTGCCGGCGGAAGGTTCGGCTTCACCGCCGAGGAGAAGAAGCGCATCCTCGAGAAGCTGACGCAGGCCGACGGCCTCGAACGCTATCTGCACACGAAGTATGTCGGCCAGAAGCGCTTCTCGCTCGAAGGCGGCGACAGCCTGATCCCGCTGCTCGACGAGCTCGTCAATCGCGGCGGCGCCGACGGCATGAACGACATGGTGCTCGGCATGGCGCACCGCGGGCGCCTCAACGTGCTCGTCAACGTGCTCGGCAAGCCGCCGCAGAAGCTTTTCGCGGAGTTCGACGGCAAGTTCGACCATCCGGACGATCCCGCGCACTCGGGCGACGTCAAGTATCACCTCGGCTTCAGCGCGAACGTGAAGACGCCGGGCCGGACCGTGCATCTCGCGCTCGCGTTCAATCCCTCGCATCTCGAGATCGTCGATCCGGTCGTCGCGGGTTCCGTCCGCGCGCGGCAGGTGCATCGCCGCGACGAGGCGCGCGAGCACGTCGTGCCGGTGCTGATCCACGGCGACGCGTCGTTCGCGGGTCAGGGCGTCATCATGGAATTGCTCAACATGTCGCAGGCGCGCGGATTCTGCGTCGGCGGCACGATCCATGTCGTCATCAACAACCAGGTCGGCTTCACGACGTCGAATCCGCACGACGCGCGCTCGACGCTCTACTGCACCGACGTCGCGAAGATGGTCAACGCGCCGGTGTTCCATGTGAACGGCGACGATCCGGAAGCGGTGCTGTTCGTGACGCGCCTCGCGTTCGATTTCCGCCAGAAGTTCAAGCGCGACGTCGTCATCGATCTCGTCTGCTATCGCCGCCACGGTCACAACGAGGCCGACGAGCCGGCGGCGACGCAGCCGTTGATGTATCAGGTCATCCGCGCGCGGCCGACGCTGCGCGAGCTCTACGCGAAGACGCTCGCTGCCGAAGGCGTCGTCGGCGAAACCGATGCGCAGGCGCTCGTCGACGACTATCGCAAGAAGCTCGATTCCGGAACGCCGATCGCGAGCCTCGATCCCGATTTCAGGGACGAGTTCGCGGTCGACTGGACGAAGCATCTCGGCGCCTCGCTCGATCAGGCCGTGAAGACCGGCGTCGCCAAGGACAAGCTCGCCGAGCTCAACCGCAAGATCCTGACGCTGCCGGCCGGCGTCACCGCGCATCCGCGCGTCGCGAAGATCTACGACGACCGCGTCAAAATGGCGGCCGGCGAGCAGCCGATGGACTGGGGTTTCGCCGAGAACCTCGCCTATGCGACGCTCGTCGCCGACGGTTACGACCTGCGTCTCGTCGGACAGGATTCGGGCCGCGGCACTTTCTTCCATCGCCACGCGGTGATCCACGATCAGAAGAGCGGCGGCGACTACGTTCCGCTCGCGACCGTGCGCGAGTCGGCGAACGTCTCGATCGTCGACTCGCTCTTGAGCGAAGAGGCCGTGATGGCGTTCGAGTACGGCTACTCGACCGCCGAGCCCCGCACGCTGAATCTCTGGGAAGCGCAGTTCGGCGATTTCGCGAACGGCGCGCAGGTCGTCATCGACCAGTTCATCTCGTCGGGCGAAGCGAAGTGGGATCGCCTGTCAGGCCTCGTGCTGCTGCTTCCGCACGGGTACGAAGGCCAGGGACCCGAGCACAGCTCGGCGCGTCTCGAGCGCTATCTGCAACTCTGCGCGCTCGAGAACATGCAGGTCTGCGTGCCGACGACGCCGGCACAGATGTTCCACATGCTGCGCCGGCAGATGCTGCGCGACGTGAGGAAGCCGCTCGTCGTCATGACGCCGAAATCGCTTCTGCGCCACAAGCTCGCCGTTTCATCGCTCGACGATCTTTCGAAGGGCACGTTCCAGCTCGTGATCCCCGACTCGACCGCGAAATCCGGCAAGAAGGT
Organism: Rhodanobacteraceae bacterium; assembly: GCA_035546695.1. Classification (GTDB taxonomy): domain Bacteria; phylum Pseudomonadota; class Gammaproteobacteria; order Xanthomonadales; family Rhodanobacteraceae; genus Dokdonella_A. The sequence continues at coordinate 3,845 of DASZWL010000045.1, forward strand.
GCGCCGCGTCGTGCTCTGCTCGGGCAAGGTCTATTACGATCTCGTCGAGGACGCGGCGAAGCGCAAGATCGACGACGTCGCCATCGTGCGCGTCGAGCAGCTCTATCCGTTCCCGCGCAAGGAAGTCGCTGCCGAGCTCGAGCGCTATCCCGGCGCGAAGGAAGTCGTCTGGTGCCAGGAAGAGCCGATGAACCAGGGCGCGTGGTACCAGATCACGCATCACCTGCACGCGTGCATCGCGGCGGATCAGTCGCTGACGTACGCCGGACGCGCGCGCTCGCCGGCGCCGGCGTGCGGACATCTCGCGACGCATATCGCCGAGCAGGCGAAGCTCGTCGAGCAGGCGCTGGTGGCGACGGTTGATGGTTCGGCGGCGACGGCGGAGTGAAAGTTGAGGCAGTACGCTAAACCGTCCGTCATCCCGGCGAAGGCCGGGATCCAGCCTTTGGTTGTGCGAAAAGCCGAAAAGCTGGATCCCGGCCTTCGCCGGGATGACGGGATCGAGAACAACGAGCGCGTGACAAAGGATTTCCCATGACGATCGAAGTCAAAGTGCCGGTGCTGCCGGAATCCGTCTCCGACGCCACGATCGCGAGCTGGCACAAGAAGCCAGGCGATGCGGTCAAGCGCGACGAGAACCTCGTCGATCTCGAGACCGACAAGGTCGTGCTCGAAGTCCCGGCGCCGGCCGACGGCGTGCTGAAGGAAATCAAGCAGAACACCGGTGCGACGGTCACGAGCCAGCAGTTGCTCGCGATCATCGAAGAAGGCGCTGCCGCTGCGCCGACGAAGGCCGAGGCGCCGGCGAAAGCCGCCGCGCCCGCGCCGGCCGCGCCGGCGAAGACCGATGCGAAGCCATCGAGCCCCGCGCCGATTCCGCCGTCGAAGGCGTCCTCGCAGGAAGGCGACGATGCTCCGGCGAAAGGCGTCGCCGATCTCTCGCCGGCCGGACGCCGCGTCGCGACCGAGAACAAGATCGATCCCTCGCAGGTTCCCGGCACCGGACGCGACAGCCGCGTGACGAAGGAAGACCTCGTCAACTTCATGCGCAATCCGTCCGCACCCGCTGCGGCGCCGGCCGCGAAGCCCGCGTCGGCCGGCCCGCGCCCGGAAGAGCGCGTCGCGATGACGCGCATGCGCACGAAGATCGCCGAAAGGCTGATGCAGTCGAAGAATTCGATCGCGATGCTGACCTCGTTCAACGAGATCAACCTCGCGAAGGTCGTCGCGCTCCGCAAGGAGCTCGGCGAATCGTTCGAGAAGACGAACGGTATCAAGCTCGGCTTCATGAGCTTCTTCGTCAAGGCCGCGTGCGAGGCGCTCAAGCGCCATCCGATCGTCAACGCGTCGGTCGACGGCAACGACATCATCTATCACGGGTATCAGGACATCTCGGTCGCGGTTTCGACCGAACGAGGTCTCGTGACGCCGGTGCTGCGCGACGCGCAATCGATGAGCTTCGCCGACATCGAGAAGTCGATCGCGACGTTCGCGAAGAAGGCGCGCGAAGGCGGCCTCACGCTGGAAGACCTCCAGGGCGGCACGTTCACGATCACGAACGGCGGCACGTTCGGCTCGCTGTTCTCGACGCCGATCGTCAATCCGCCGCAATCGGCGATCCTCGGCATGCACACGATCAAGGAACGCGCGATCGTCGAGAACGGTCAGGTGATCGCCGCGCCGATGATGTACGTCGCGATCAGCTACGACCATCGCATCATCGACGGCAAGGATGCGGTGCTGTTTCTCGTCGATATCAAGAATCAGCTCGAGAATCCGAGCAGGATGCTGGTCGGGATCTGAAATTCTCGTCGTCCCGGCGAAAGGCGGGACCCATTTTGATGCTCGAATAGAGAACCATCTTCGAGCCGAGCGAAAATGGATCCCGGCCTTCGCCGGGATGACGGCCAGATTAAGGAATGCGCCGTGAGCGAAAAGTTTGACGTTGTAGTGATTGGCGCCGGCCCCGCCGGCTATCACGCGGCCATCCGCGCGGCGCAGCTCGGCATGAAGGTCGCGTGCGTCGACGAATGGATCGGCCGCGACGGCAAGCCCGCGCTCGGCGGAACCTGCCTCAACGTCGGCTGCATCCCGTCGAAGGCCGTGCTCGATTCCTCGAAGCAGTTCTGGAATCTCCAGCACAGCTTCGACGTGCACGGCATCAAGACGACCGGCGCGACGATCGATGTCAAGACGATGATCGCGCGCAAGGACAAGATCGTTAAGCAGTTCACCGGAGGCGTTGCGCTGCTCTTCAAGGGCAACAAGATCACGTCGTACTTCGGCAAGGGCAAGCTCCTGAAGGATCGCCAGGTCGAGATCGACAGCGCCGACGGCGGCAAGCAGGTCATCAGCGGCACGAACGTCATCATCGCAAGCGGCTCGGTGCCGATCGAGCTGCCGTTCGCGAAGTTCGACGGCAAGCTCATCGTCGACAACGCCGGAGCGCTCGACTTCGACGCGGCGCCGAAGCGGCTTGGCGTCATCGGCGCCGGCGTCATCGGGCTCGAGCTCGGCAGCGTCTGGAAGCGGCTCGGCAGCGACGTCACGATCATCGAGGCGCTGCCCGATTTCCTCGGCACGGCCGACGCCGACATCGCGAAAGCCGCGGCGCGCGAGTTCGCCAAGCAAGGCCTCAAGATCGAGCTCGGCGCGAAGCTCTCGAAGGCCGAGGTCAAGGGCAACGAAGTCAACCTGACGTACACGACGAAGGATGGCGAGAAGAAGCTGACCGTCGACAAGCTGCTCGTCGCGGTCGGACGGCGCGCGTACACGGCGGGCCTTCTCGGCGAAGGCACCGGAGTCAAGCTCGACGATCGCGGCCGCGTCGTCGTCGACGAGCATTGCTGGACCGGCGTCGAAGGCGTCTGGGCCGTCGGCGATTGCGTGCGCGGCCCGATGCTTGCGCACAAAGGCTTCGAGGAAGGCATCGCGGTCGCCGAGATCATCGCCGGCAAGCCGGGGCACGTGAATCTCGAGACGATCCCGTGGGTCATCTACACCGAGCCCGAGATCGCGTGGGTCGGCAAGACCGAGCAGCAGTGCAAGGACGAGGGGATTCCGTACAAGACCGGATCCTTTCCGTTCGCCGCGGTCGGCCGCGCGGTCGCGATGAACGAGCCTGCGGGTCTCGTGAAAATCATCGCGCATGCGGAGACCGATCGCATCCTCGGCTGCCATCTCGTCGGCGCGAACGTGTCCGAGCTCGTCGCCGAGTGCGTCGTCGCGATGGAGTTCAAGGGATCGAGCGAGGATCTCGCGCGGATCGTGCATGCGCATCCGACATTGAGCGAGGCCGTGCACGAAGCGGCGATGTCGGTGGACAAGCGGGCGATTCACAAGATGAATTGATGTTCGCGTGCGCGTGCTCGCGCACGAGCATTCGCACAAGCAAACACCAAACCCTCCTACTGTCATTCCGGCGAAAGCCGGAATCCATTTTGCTTTGGCGCTTCGTATAAGGAGCAACAGCAAATGGATCCCGGCTTCCGCCGGGACGACGGAGTGGTGGATGCGCGAAAAGGAACCTTGCGTCTATATCCTTGCCAGTCGGGAACGCGGAACGCTCTATGTTGGAGTCGCGTCGAATCTCGTAAAGCGCGTCTGGGAGCACAAGAGCCACGCGGTAGCGGGCTTCACGCATGCTTACGACGTTACGCGTCTCGTATGGTTCGAGCGGCACGAATCCATGCGCGAAGCCATTTCGCGCGAAAAGCAAATCAAGGACTGGCATCGATCCTGGAAGCTCGACCTTGTCGAGAAGTCGAATCCACGATGGCGCGACTTGTACAATGACATCCTGTGAAGCGCAGGGTCAAAATGGGTTCCGGCTTTCGCCGGAACGACGGTTTGGATAGCGCCGCACGGGAATGAACGCATGACGTCGACGACCTTCCGCGCCTTCCGCATCCGCAACGATTCGAACGGCTATCGCGCCGCGCTCGAAGACATGCGAACCGACGAGCTTTCGCCCGGCGAAGTGCTGATCAAAGTCGCCTGCTCGTCGATCAACTACAAGGACGCGCTCGCCGGCACCGGCAAAGGCAAGATCCTGCGACAGTTCCCGCTGAACGGCGGCATCGATGTCGCGGGTTACGTCGTCG
>DASZWL010000046.1:0-4981 GCA_035546695.1 Rhodanobacteraceae bacterium
CGATACCGAGTTCGGACGCTTCCGGCTCGTCGCGTTCCGAGATCGTCTGCAGAAGGCGCTGCATTTCGCGCTCGTGCGCGGCCTCGTCGACGACGGCGAGCCGGTGCTGACGCGCGTGCACGTGCGCAACACGCTGTCGGACGTGCTGCATCTCAGGCGCGACGATCTTGGTCTCACGGTAACGTCGGCGCTCCGCCGCATCGCCGACGAAAACCGCGGCGTCGTCGTTGTGCTCGCCGGCGACGAAACCGCCGATGCGCTCGTCGAAAGACTCACGGCGGCGCCGGCCGCGGACGAGCACGCGGCTCCGCCGTGGCGACAGCTCGGGCTTGGTGCGCAGATCCTTGCGGATCTCGGCGTGAAGCGTTTGCGCGTGCTCGGAACGCCGCGGCGGCTCGTGGGTTTGCGCGGGTTCGGGCTCGAAGTCGAAGGGCACGAAGAGCCCTGATAGGTGTTGAGGAACGCACTTCCTGTGCGTTTTTCCATCGAACGACGCAAGCGGTGCTTGCGTAGGTTCTCCGAAAATCAATCGCTTGCGCGATCGATTTTCGAGCAGCCCATCCATGGCCTGCACTAGCAGAATCCTGTCGTCCCCGCGAAAGCGGGGACCTAGTGACTTTATCGACGCGCGAAGGCACTGGGTGCCCGCTTTCGCGGGGACGACAAAAACATGTGTAGCGTGCGCGTCCGCTAGACTATGTGCGAAGCACTTTCCGACGACCATGCAGGAACGCACCGGCTCCCCCCGCCCCGTCCCTTCCGCGCGCTACGCGATCGTCGCGAGCCGCTGGAATCCGCGCATCGTCGACGCGCTCGTCGCGGGCGCCGTGAAGGCGCTGCGCGACCACGGCGTCGCCGATAGCGCGATCGACGTCGTGCGAGTGCCGGGCGCGCTCGAGATTCCACTCGTCGCCGCGCGTTTCGCGTCGGAAGGGCGCCACGCGGCGATCATCGCGCTCGGCTGCGTCGTGCGCGGCGATACGCGGCATTACGAGCACGTCGCCGACGGCTGCGCGAGCGGTCTCGCGCGCGTCGCGCTCGACTTCCGCGTGCCGGTGCTGAACGGCGTGCTCGCGGTCGATCGCCATTCCGACGCCGAGGCGCGCGCCGGCGGCGCGCACGGCAACAAGGGCGAGGACGTCGCGCTCGCGGCGCTCGAAATGGCCGATCTCATGGTTCAATGGACCACCAATGGTGCTTGAACCCTCTCCCGCTTGCGGGAGAGGGCAGGGCGAGGGAAACCCTTGAGCCGACATTCCATGCTCGCGTCGAAAGCATCCGCATCATGAAGCCGCATCCGTCCGGCATCGACCCGGCCGCTCGCTCGCGCGCGCGCCGTCGCGCGTTGCAGGCAATCTACGCCTGGCAGCTCAGCGGCAATCCGGTCGCGCGCGTCATCGACGAGTTCCGCCACGAGCAGGACATGGAGATCGCCGACCTCGATTACTTCGAGGATCTCGTGCGCGGCGTCGAGCGTCATTGCGGCGAGCTCGATGCCGCGCTCGCGCCGCATCTCGATCGCGAGATCGCTCGCGTCGATCCGATCGAGCGCGCCGCGCTCAGGATCGGTGCCTACGAGCTTCGTCACCGCATCGACGTGCCGTACCGCGTCGTCATCAACGAAGCCGTCGAAGTCGCCAAGCGCTTCGGCACCGACTACGGGCACACCTACGTCAACGGCGTGCTCGACAAGCTTGCGGCGGAATGGCGCGCGGCCGAGTTCGGCGCGGATCGGACGTGACCGGCAGCTCGCGCGAAACCGCCAGCGAATTCGAGCTGATCGACCTCCTGCGCTCGCGCCTCGGCTGCGATCGCGCGGACGTTCGCGTCGGCATCGGCGACGACGGCGCCGTGCTCGCGGTGCCGGCCGGCCACGAGCTCGTCGTCTCGACCGACACGCTGATCGCCGGCGTGCATTTCCCACTGACGACGCGCGCCGAGGATATCGGCTGGAAATCGCTCGCGGTGAATCTCTCGGATCTCGCCGCGATGGGTGCGACGCCGGCCTGGGTTTTGCTCGCGCTGACGATGGCATCGCCCGATCGCGCCTTCGTCGAGCGTTTCGCCGACGGTTTCTGCGCGCTCGCCGCACAGCATCGCATCGCGCTCGTCGGCGGCGACACGACGCGCGGACCGCTGTCGATCGGCCTGACCGCGGCCGGTATCGTGCCGGCCGGACGCGCGCTGTTGCGCAGCGGCGCACGTCCGGGCGATGCCGTCTTCGTGACAGGCACGCTCGGCGATGCGGCGGCCGCGCTGCGCCGCATCGGCGCCGCGTCGCGTCGCGAAACCGATGCGGACATCGCATTGCGCGAGCGCCTCGACCGGCCGACTCCGCGCATCGCGGCCGGTCTCGTGCTGCGCGATGCGGCTTCGGCGTGCATCGACGTCTCGGACGGACTCGTCGCCGATCTCGGCCACATCTCGGAGCAAAGCAGCATCGGCATCGAGATCGCCGCGAGCGCATTGCCGGCATCACCCGCGCTGCTGGCCGTCTGCGATGCCCGCGAGCGCACGATACTTCAGGCATCCGGCGGCGACGACTACGAGCTCGCGTTCACGCTTGCCGCCGAGCGTGAGCGGACGATCCTGCACGATCTCGCCGCATCGGGTTGTGGCGCGACGCGCATCGGACGCGTCGTCGAAGGACGCGGCGTGCGTCTTCTCGACGACGACGGTCGCGAGATCGCGCTCGAACGACGTGGCTGGGAGCACTTCGCATGAAGCTCGATGCGGAAATGCGACGCGCGGTGCTGGCGCATCCCGCCGGCTGGATCGCGAGCGGCTTCGGCTCGGGCTTAAGCCCGATCGCGTCCGGCACGGTCGGCTCGGCCGTCGCGATCGCACCGTGGCTCGTGCTGCGGCATCTCGACGTCGCGATCTACGCGATCGTCGTCGCCGTCGCATTCGTCATCGGAATCTGGTCCGCGGATCGCGTAATCCGGGTTCTGCGAGTCGAAGATCCCGGCGTCGTCGTCTGGGACGAGTTCGTCGGGCAATGGATCGCGCTGCTTCCGCTCGTCGTCGCGCCGCGCGACTGGCCGTGGATCGTCGCGGGATTCGTGCTGTTTCGCATCTTCGACGTGTGGAAGCCGTGGCCGGCGTCGTGGGCGGATCGAAGCGTCAAGGGCGGTTTTGGCGCGATGCTCGATGACGCGATTGCCGGAGGTTATGCGGCTGTCGTGCTTGCGCTGCTCATCCATTCCTTCTGACGGCCCCGCGCTCGAATCCCCGAGCGCGGGCCATCGGTGGTTCATAGATCGCAGGTATCGGCCAATCCCTCGCAAGCAATGGGTTTCCGAAGCGGGAACGTGCCGCCGTAGTTCGCGAGGACGCCGTTTTGCGCGTTTGCGTTGACGATGTCATAAGCCATGAAGCCCAGCACGGGAAGGCCGGTCAACAACATTGGTGTGTGGTCTTTAACCAGATACTGGCCGCCGACAAGCGCGTGGTCCGCGCTGAGATCAAGCTTGATATCGCCGGCACTGGCGCGCGGCGTGATCGTCAAACTCAGTTGGTTCGAGCCGAACACGCCACTCGGATCGTTGCCGCCGCCACTGCGAATCGGAATCGTATTGACCTGATACGGGAGTACGCGTGTTGCCGCAATGGTTTGACAACTCTGATCGCGATCACAAACCGTCCCGCCGATGGACACGCCGGATTCGCCGGGCGCCGAAAAACTCTCTTCGAACGGTGCTGTCGGATTCGATGGATAAAGAACCTTGTCGACATAGTAGTTCTTTGTCGGAAACGAGACGATCCAGTCGGTGTTTGCGCCGAAGCCCGCGTCGACGAAATATTCGCCATAGATCGCATCGGCCATGAGCACCGCACTGACCGCGTCGATGCCTGACTCGTAGTCGAGGGCGGCAGGGTATTCCCCATAACCCGTGACGTAGGCGACGGCGCCTCCCAGCTTCGATTCGGGCGAGCTGGCGTCGGCGAGCGTCGGTCCGAGCGGCAACGTGTAGAAGAACAGATTTCTGGAGCTGAAGTTCTGCAGCGCATCGGCGTTGTATGAAAAGAATGTGCCCTCGCCGACATTCACGATCGACGCCGAGCCGAAGATGCCGCTGTTCGCCGGCCCGAGATCGGCGGTATTCATCGGCGTAAGGCCTGCGCAACTCGGTGCGCCGGACGCCGTTCTTGTCGTTGCGGCTTCGGTTGCACTGCCCGGAATGATGTCACCGCCGACGATGAACTCGATCGAGCCCTCTTGTGTGCGTGTGAGGTTCTGCGGGCCCGCGTCGGCCGGATATGGCGGACTGGTGCCGTCGTAGCCCGCGCTCGTCAGTTCGACGCCTTCGGCAGGGAACAGCGGCGTGGTGCAACTCTTGTCGCTGGTCTTCAGCATCGCCCCGATACCGTCCACGCCCGGACTCATGGATGCAGTCCAGACATCATGAGGCGCGAGGTACAGGACGAAAGAGCGCACGTCCCGCCCGTTGTAACCTTCGCGGAACCGAACTTGGACAGCCTTTCCGACACTGCCGGGATTGACCACAGAGATCAGCGTGTCCTGATTCTTGTTGACCGTGTAGTAAGGGTAAATCAGAGCCTCGCCGATCCCGTGCGGATTCATGCTGACTGCATGAGCGTAATGGAAGGCGAATGTCAATGAGGCGAACGCGGCGGCACGCAAGGCGACATGGCGGTACATTCAACAGCTCTCCGTTGTTGGTAGAACTGGTGATATACGAAGAATGCCCGGCCGACCGGACACACGCCGATGCTCGTCGATTGGCGCAGTGGCATCCGCCTCGCACGGCGCGGCGGCTGTGATGATGTCGCCATCACTAAAGCCTATGGCGGCAGAAGCTTGCCAGGATTGAGTATGCCGTCCGGATCGAACTCCGCCTTGATCCGCCGCATCAGCGCGAGCGCATGCGCATCGATCGCGAGCGGCATGAAATCCCGTTTCGCGAGGCCGATGCCGTGTTCGCCGGACAGCGTGCCGCCGAGGCCGATCACCGTATCG
>DASZWL010000047.1:0-1809 GCA_035546695.1 Rhodanobacteraceae bacterium
GCGCAGGCTCGACACATGCTCGACGGCCTGATGCGTCGGTCCGTCCTCGCCGAGCCCGATCGAATCGTGCGTCAGCACATGGATCACGCGAAGTTTCATCAACGCCGCCATGCGGATCGCGTTGCGGCTGTAATCGCTGAACGTCAGGAACGTGCCGCCGAACGGAATGAAGCCGCCGTGCAGCGCAAGACCATTCATGATCGCGGCCATGCCGAACTCGCGAACGCCATAGCTCATGTAACGGCCGGATTCGCCGGGCTTCACGACCGGCGCACTTTTCCAGATCGTGAGGTTCGAATGCGTGAGGTCGGCCGAGCCGCCGATCATTTCGGGCACGGCCGGTGCGAATGCTTCGATCGCGAGTTGGCTCGCCTTGCGCGTCGCGATCGATTCGGCCTTCGCGTTCGCGTCGTCGATCAGGCGCGATGCGACGTCCGCGAAATCGGCCGGCAATTCGCCGGCGAGACGGCGCACGAACTCCGCTCCGGCTTCGGGATACGCGGCGCAGTAGCGATCGAAGCGCGCGTCCCAGTCGTATTGCAGCGCGGCGCCGACGCCGCGTGCGTCCCACTCGCGCGCGACGTCGTCCGGAATCTCGAACGGCGCATGCGTCCAGTCGAGCGCGCGCCGTGTCGCCGCGATCTCGTCCGCGCCGAGCGGCTCGCCGTGCGCTTTCGCCGTTCCGGCGCGCGATGGCGCGCCGCGGCCGATCGCGGTCTTGCAGACGATCAGCGTCGGGCGCGACGCGTCGGATTTGGCGAGACCGATCGCGCGATCGACCGCATCGACGTCGTGACCGTCGACGCCGTCGACGACCTGCCAGCCGTAGGCGCGGAAACGTCCGGGAGTGTCGTCGGTGAACCAGTCGCCCACGGCGCCGTCGATCGAGATGCCGTTGTCGTCGTAGAACGCGATCAGCTTGCCGAGCTTCCAGGTGCCGGCAAGCGCGCAGGCTTCGTGCGAGATGCCTTCCATCAGGCAGCCGTCGCCGAGGAACACGTACGTATGATGATCGACGATCGCGTGGCCGGGCCGATTGAATTCCCTGGCGAGCACGCGCTCCGCGAGCGCCATGCCGACCGCGTTGCTGATGCCCTGGCCGAGCGGGCCGGTCGTCGTCTCGACGCCGGGCGTCACGCCGACTTCGGGATGTCCCGGCGTCTTCGAATGCAGCTGACGAAAGCGCTGCAATTCGGTGATCGGAAGGTCATAGCCGGTCAGATGCAAAAGCGCATACAGCAGCATCGAGCCGTGGCCGTTCGAGACGACGAAGCGATCTCGATCGGGCCATTCGGGATCGCGCGGGTTGTGGCGAAGGTGTCGCGTCCAGAGCGCGACTGCGATCTCGGCCATGCCCATCGGCATGCCGGGATGGCCGGATTTCGCCTTCTCGACCGCATCGGCGGCGAGCATGCGGATCGCATTCGCGAGCCGCTCGGGGCTCGCGCGCTCTGTGTTTTCGCGTGCTGCGATCGGCACGCGCTCGTCGTACGGAATCGGCGTCACGGCGTTCATGCGACAGCCTCCAGATGCATCTTGCGCGCTTCGGCTTTCTGCTTGCGCTCGAGGATGCGCCAGATGAACGGCGTGAAGATGATCTCGATCGCGAGCTCCATCTTGCCGCCCGGCACGACAATCGTGTTCTGGCGCGACATGAATGAGTCGTGTAGCATCGACAGCAGATAGCGGAAGTCGATGCCCTTCGGATCGCGGAAGCGGATCACGACGAAACTCTCGTCCGCGCTCGGAATCGCGCGCGCGATGAACGGATTCGAGGTGTCGACCGTCGGCACGCGCTGGAGATTGACG
>DASZWL010000048.1:0-3506 GCA_035546695.1 Rhodanobacteraceae bacterium
GGCTTCGTCCCAGATCTCGACGCCGAGCTCCTGCGCCTTGTCGAGCTTCGAGCCGGCCGATTCGCCGGCAACGACGAACGAAGTCTTCTTCGACACGCTTCCCGCGACCTTCGCACCAAGTGCTTCGAGTTGCTCCTTCGCCTCGTCGCGCGTCAGCGCAGCGAGCGTTCCGGTCAGAACGACCGTCTGGCCTTCGAGCGGCCCCGTCTTGTCCGCGCGCACGTGCGCGACCGCGTTTCGCAGGCGCGCGTATTCGCCCGCGACGCGCAGCGCGAGCGCGCGGCCGTCCCGGGCATGCAGGTACGCATGAACGGTTTCGGCGGTTTCCTGCGGCAGACCGGCGGCGACGAGCGATTCGATGCCGGCGTCGAGCACCGCTTCGATCGAATCGAACGCCGACGCAAGCTGCTCGGCGCGCTTCTCCGTCAGCTTCGGAATTTCGATCTCGGCGAGCACGTTGTCGAGCCCAAGCTCGGCGCGGAGCTTCGCGCTCGGCGCATGCGCATCGGTGATCTCGACGCCGCGCGCAAGCAGATCGTCGATGACTTTCTGATTGCCTTCCTGCTCGAAGAAAGCGTCGATCGCGCGCGCGACTTCGCCGCCGATGTCCGGCACGAGCTTCAGAAGCGGCCACGGCAGATGGCGAATCAGCTTGAGATCGCCGAACCAGGCGGCGAGCGCTTTCGCGGTGCTCTCACCGACGTGCGCGATGCCGAGCGCGTAAAGAAACCGCTCCAGCGTCGTGCGGCGGCTATGCTCGATCGCCTCGATCAGGTTCTCGGCCCACTTCGTCGCGACCTTGCCAGCCTTGACGGTCTCCGGCGTCGTGCCGTCGCGCTCGTCGGCGCGGCGCTTCATCTCGAGCAAATCATGCAGCTTCAGCTTGTAGACGTCGGCGACCGTGCGGATGTAGCCGAGCTCGCCGAGCTCGTCGATGTAGCGTTCGCCGAGCCCTTCGATGTCCATCGCGCGGCGCGAGGCGAAGTGGAACAGCGCCTGCGTGCGCTGCGCGGCGCAGGTCAGCTCGCCGGTGCAGCGCGAGACGGCCTCACCCTCTTCGCGCACGATGTCCGAGCCGCAGATCGGACAATGCGTCGGCATCGCCCACGGCTTCGTGTGCGCGGGACGGAGCTCCGGCACGACACGCACGACTTCCGGAATCACGTCGCCGGCGCGGCGCACGATGACGGTATCGCCGACGCGCACGTCGAGCCGCGACACCTGATCGGCGTTGTGCAGCGTCGCGTTCGTGACCGTGACGCCGCCGACCTGCACCGGCGCGAGCCGCGCGGTCGGCGTCGCCGCGCCGGTGCGGCCGATCTGCACGTCGATCGCGAGCACTTTCGTCTGCTGCTCCTGCGCCGGGAATTTGTGCGCCAGCGCCCAGCGCGGCGTACGGCCGACGGAGCCTAGCCGCTGCTGCGCCGCGAGATCGTCGACCTTGTAGACGACGCCGTCGATGTCGAACGGCAGCTTCTCGCGCTGCTTTCCGATCTTCGCGTAGTACGCGAGGCAGCCTTTCGCGCCGTCGGCGGTCTCGACGAGCGCGCTGACCGGAAAGCCCCAGTCACGAAGCTTCGCAAGCGTCGCCGAATGCGTCTTCGGCATCGAACCGCCTTCGACGACGCCGAGCGCGTACGCGTAGAACGCCAGCGGACGCGCCGCGGTCACGCGCGGATCGAGCTGACGCAGGGATCCGGCCGCGCCGTTGCGAGGATTCGCGAGCACCTTGCCGCCCTCGCGGCGCGCCCGCTCGTTCCATCGCTCGAATGCCTTGCGCGGCATGTAGACCTCGCCGCGCACTTCGAGCACGCGCGGATAGTCGCTGCCGCGCAGCTTCAGCGGTACCGATTTCAGCGTGCGCAGGTTCGCCGTGACGTCCTCGCCGGTCTCGCCGTCGCCGCGCGTCGCGCCCTGCACGAAGACGCCGCGCTCGTAGCGCAGGCTGATCGCAAGGCCGTCGAACTTCGGTTCGACGGAGAAGCGCGGATCGTCGACGCCGAGGCGCTCGGCGATCTTGCGCACGAAATCCTCGACTTCCTCGTCGGTGAACGCGTTCGCGAGCGAGAGCATCGGGATCGCGTGCTTGACCTCGGCGAACTCGCGCGACGGCGCGGCACCGACGCGCTGCGTCGGCGAGTCGGGCGTGACGAGCTCGGGATGATCCGTTTCGAGCGCCTGCAGCTCGCGCATCAGCAGGTCGTACTCGGCGTCGGAGATGTCCGGATCGTCGAGCACGTGATAGCGGTAGTTCGCGTCCTCGATGCGACGGCGCAGCTCAGCGGCGCGTGCGGCGGGATCGGTCGGGGCGATTTTGCGAGTCATCGCGTAGGTTCGGGAGTGCGCGGAATAAGTCACCACTGACATACAGTTTAGCGGCTCGCCGCATCCCGGCGTGGCGGAACGGCGCGAGAGCGTTCAAACTGACTCGGCCGCGCGACGGCTCATACCGAAGGAACCGAAGATGGCGAAGAAGGCCTGGGCGCCCTTTCCGCATCCGAGCAAGTCGTTCGACTACGACGGCGCGAAGCTCGCGAAAGCCTGGTCGGCGCTGCACGCCGGCGATCAGGAACCGTTTCCGGACGAGAGACATGTCGCCGCGCTGATCAAGAAGAATCCGAAGCTCGGCAAGGACGCGGCCGAGATCGCGAGCGCGCTGCAGGACGCCTGGCGCGCGTTCCATCGCGGCGACTTCGAGGCCGCCTACGATCAAGGCGTCGCGCTGAAGGCGATCGGCGCATCGGTAGCGATCAAGGCCGGCGGAATCCATGCGGCGTATCTCGTCGACGACGACGCGGCGAAGACGAAACGCTACGAAAGCCTCGTCCGCCTCGCCGAGGAAGCGATCGGCGCGTTGCCGGATGAGGCGAATTCGCACTACCGCTATGCGTTCGCGCTCGGCCGCCTCAGCCAGACGATCTCGATCGGCAAGGCGCTCGCGCAAGGGCTCGCGGGCAAGGTGCGAAGCGCGCTCGATGCGACGCTCGAGCGCGCGCCGAAGCACGCCGAAGCGCATACCGCGCTCGGCGTCTATCATGCCGAGATCGTCGCCAAGGTCGGCGGCATGCTCGCGAAGCTGACCTACGGCGCGAACGCCGCCGATGCCGAGAAGCATCTCAAACAGGCGCTGAAGCTGACGCCCGATGCGCCGATCGCATGGATCGAATACGGCAACGCGTTGCTGCTGCTCCACGGCGAGAAGCGCGAGGACGATGCCGCCGAAGCCTATGACAAAGCCGCGAAGCTGAAGCCGCGCGATGCGATGGAAGCGCTCGATGTCGCATGGGCGAAGGCGCAGCTCGAATAGCGCGCACTTTCCCCTTGTATGTTTGTTTTTGCAGTACCCGCAGCCGCAGACCGAAATCCCCCAGGTGAAAAAGACCGAGGGAGAGCGTGGGTCGCGGCAGCGGTTTTAGATGAGAGAACCCGAACGGTTGATAGAGCATAAAGCTCGCATGGCAAGGCCGGGAGTCCCATCATGGAACTGAAAAGAGAAGGTGAAGTGT
>DASZWL010000049.1:0-11254 GCA_035546695.1 Rhodanobacteraceae bacterium
GCCGTCGCGCTCGACGATGCCCGACGGCGGCACGAGCACGCCCTTCGGCGGTGGCGGCGCGGCGGCGCCGTCCTTCGGCGCTTCCTCGAGGAACGACACGCGCACGCCCATGTCGGGCACGATGCGCGCGTCCTTCGTGTCCATCGCGACGCGTACTTTCACGGTCGCCTTGCTGCGGTCGGCGGTCGGAATGATCGCGATGACGTGGCCGGGAATCTTCCAGTCCGGATACGCATCGAGCACGGCCTCGATCTTCTGGTTCGCGACGACGCGGTTGATGTACGACTCGTTGACATCGACCTCGATCTCGAGCGAATCCATGTCGACGATCGTGCCGATGCCGGTGCGCGTGAAGCCGCCGCCGGCCGAAAGCGGCGAGACGATCTCGCCGACCTGCGCGGCCTTCGCGATGACGACGCCCGCGAACGGCGCGCGGACCGTGCAGTAGTCGAGCTGCACCTTCGCGCCGTCGACGCCGGCTTCGGCGAGATCGACCTGCTTCTTCTGCGATTCGACCTGAGCGGCCTGCGTCTCGACTTGCGTGCGCGCAAGCTCGAGCGCCTGCTGCGAGACGAGCTTGCGGCCGACGAGATCCTCGGCACGCTTCAGATCGCGCCGATACTGCGCAAGCTGCGAAGTGAATTGCACGAGCATGGCTTGCGAAGCCCGCAACTGCGCCTCGGCCTGTGCGAGTGCGGCGCGTTGCGCGGTGTCCTCGAGCTTCGCCAGCACCTGACCGGCCGCGACATGCTCGCCCTCCTCGATCATGACCTCGGTCAGCGTGCCCGTGATCTGCGCCGACACGGTCGCTTCGCGGCGGGCGGTGACGTAACCGGTCGCCTGCAGCACCGCAAGCGGACCCGAGGCGCTCGCCGCCGTCGGTGCGACAGCCGTCGCCGTCTCGACCTCGAACGACGCGCCGCTCCGCAGATACCACCAGCCGCCGGCCGCAAGCACAGCGAGCACGAGCAATACGACCGCGACGCCGACCGCGATGCGCGCGCCGCCGCGATGCGTGTCCTCCGCTTCGCGATCGATGCGCAGCTGGTGCAGCAGGTCGGATTTCTCCACGTCGCATCGTCCTCGGCCCTAGCGGGTGGCAGATTCTGCCATAGAGTCGCCGCGCGCCCGCCGCGTCTCAAGGCGCAGGCATCACCGCGAGCGGATGACAACTGTCATCGACCGCGCGCGGCCCGATCGCGTGCGGATTGCGTCGCCGGCTGTCCGGTTTGAGATGGCGTTCCCGTATATGCGAGCCGATCAGGACCGCGTTCTCGCCGCCCTGCCCTGCCGAAGACTTGCGGACACCTCATGCGCTCGACATCCCTCGCCCGATTGCCCGACGAACCCGATGAAACGCCGCACGACGCGGTCTTGCACCCTGCCGAAGACGGCGCGAAGCCCGGCAAGCCGCCGACTTCGCTGGCACGCATGTTCGATCGCGTCCGCCTCGCGCGCGAGCGCGCGAACCTGACGAAATCCGATCTCGCGCGACGCGTCGGCGTCTGCCTCAGCGCGGTCGTGCAATGGGAACAGGCATCGGGCACATCGCCGACCGTGGCGAACCTCGCGCGCATCGCGTGGACCACCGGCGTCTCGTTCGAGTGGCTCGCGACGGGACGCGGCGCAATGTCGTTCGTGCTCGCGCGGCCGGCGTCCGAGAAAGGCGCGGTCTCATGCATGGTGTCGCCGTTCGAGCAGCGTCTGCTGCACATCGTCCGCACGCTTCCGGGCGACCGGCACGAGGTGCTGATCGAGTTCGCGCGCGCGCTTCTGGCGTCGTAAGCGCGCACAAAGAGCACTCGTGCATGCCGGCGACCTTGGCTGATCTTCACTACTCGCGGCACGCGGCGACGCGTGCGATCCGGCGGCTCGTCCCCGCGCTCACGGCAATAGCGGCGTTCGCGCAGATTGCGTCGGCGAGCCCGGGCGATCCGGTCGTCGTGCTCGACGCGACCTATCTCGGCGCGAGCGCAAGCGACAAGGCGCTGGCGATCGCGACCGACATCGTCGGAAACTCGTACGTCGCCGGTCTCACGCAGTCGATCGATTTTCCGCTCTCGAACGCCGAGCAGCCTGCGCTCGGCGGCAGCACCGATGCGTTCGTCAGCAAGATCGACGCGGATGGCGGCACGCTGATCTGGTCGACGTACATCGGCGGTTCCGGCATCGACGCGGCGTCCGGCATCGCGCGCGACGCCGCCGGCAACGTGTACGTCGCAGGCTACACGGCGTCGGCCGACTTCCCGACGACACCGAATGCGTTCCAGACCGCGTTCCACGGCGGTCGCGATGCGTTCGTCGCCAAGCTCGATCCGAAGGGCCAGCTCATCTATGCGACCTATCTCGGTGGCTCGGACATCGATGTCGCCGACGCGATTGCCGTCGACGGCGCCGGGCGCGCCTACGTCGCGGGCTACACCTGCTCGGCGGATTTCCCGGTCGTCAACGCATTCCAGCCCTCGCTGCACGGACTGCCGAATGGCTGCTTCGCCGCGCAGGATGCCTTCGTCGCACGACTGTCAGCGGACGGCGCGACACTCGACTATTCGACCTACTACGGCGGCAGCGGCGCGGACGAGGCGACCGGCATCGCGGTCGATTCGCTGCTCCGTGCCTACGTCACCGGCCACACGCGATCCTTCGATCTTCCGGTCGCCGGTGGCCTGGTGTCGGCGTATCAGGGTGGCAGCGATGCATTCGTCGCGACGTTCGCGAGCGACGGCGCGCTCGCCTACGCGACCTGGATCGGCGGCAGTGCCGACGACGCCGGCGCCGGCATCGCGCTCGATGCGACGGGGGCTGCCTACGTCGCGGGCTCGACGCGATCGGACGATTTCCCTCTCGCCGATCCGCTGCAGTCGCAGCGCGGCGGCGGCGAAGACGGCTTCGTGCTGAAGCTCACCGTATCGGCAACGTCGTCGGCTGCTTCGCTCGTCTATTCGTCTTTCCTCGGCGGAACCGAAGACGACGGCTGCCGCGCGATCGCGGTCGATCACGACGATAACGCGTACGTCACCGGATTCACGACATCGGCGTACTTCCCGGTCATCGGCGCGGCGCGATGGAATCTCGGCGGAACGCAGGATGCTTTCGTGACGAGGATCGATCCGTCAGGCGCGTTGAGCTGGTCGACGTTCCTCGGCGGCGACGACATCGACGACGGCTGGGCGATCGCGGCCGGCTCGACGCTATCGCGCGGAAGGACGATCGTCCACGCGGCCGGCTCAACGCTGTCCGGCGACCTCGCGAAACCGGGCGCCGTTCAGCCGGCGCCGCAGGGATCGTTCGACGGATTCGTCGCGCGGCTCGGCGAGCGTCCCTGATCGCGACCGACTGCGGCGCGAACGGCAGCGGCGCGCTTGCCCGAGCGCGACGCTTGCGCTGCAATCGCACGATGACCTCCGCCGTCGCCGGCTATTCCGGCAAGCCCGCCTGGCAGAAGCTCGGTCTGTCACGCTCGTCCCACCTCCTGCTCCGCAACGCGCCTGACGACTACGCGCGTCTCGTCGGCCTGACGCGATCCGAGCTCTCGTTCGCAACGCCGCGCGGAGCGTTCGATATCGCGCACGTGTTCGCGACGTCCGCGGCCCGGCTCGGAACCGAAATCGCCGCGCTCGCGAAGCGTCTGCCGCCGGCGGGCGTCGTCTGGGTGTCGTGGCCGAAGAAATCCTCGAAGGTCGCGACCGACATCACCGAGGACACCGTGCGCGCGCTCGCGCTGCCGCTCGGGCTCGTCGACATCAAGGTTTGCGCGATCGACGAAGTCTGGTCGGGGCTCAAGCTCGTCCGTCGCCGCGAGCTGCGCGCAGGCAAATAGCCGGCGCGGCGCGCTGCTATGCTCTCGGCTCGCTCCGAGCGGATTCCGCCATGTCGTTCGTGTTCGACGCGCCGCGCATCGCCAGCCTTCCCGTCGTCGGCGGCCGCGCGCGCTTTCCGGTGCATCGCATCTACTGCATCGGCCGCAATTACGCCGACCACGCGAAGGAAATGGGCGCCGTCGCCGATCGCGCGCAGCCGGTCTTCTTCCTGAAGCCGGCCGACGCGATCGTGCCCGAAGGCGGCGAGATTCCGTATCCGCAAGGCACGGCCGACCTGCATCACGAAGTCGAGATGATCGTCGCGCTCGCCGGCGGCGGCCGCGACATTCCGGTCGAGCGCGCGCTCGATCACGTGTTCGGCTACGGCGTCGGGCTCGACCTGACGCGCCGCGATCTGCAAGCGGCCGCGAAAGCCAAGGGCCTGCCCTGGGACGCCGCGAAGGCATTCGACCGTTCGGCGCCAGCATCGGCGCTGCGCCGCGCCGACGAGATCCGCCATCCGCGCACGGGACGCCTGACACTCTCTGTCAACGGTACGCTGCGCCAGCGCGCGGACATCGCCGACATGCTGCTCACCGTTCCGGAAATCATCCATGAGCTCTCCAAGCTCTGGGAGCTCACGCCGGGCGATCTCGTCTTCACCGGCACGCCGGCCGGCGTCGCGGCGCTCGCTCGGGGCGATCGGTTTCGCGCCGAGCTCGAAGGCGTGGCTGCGGTGGAAGGGCGGATCGTGTAGAGACGAGAAAAATGTTTAGCCGGTAGCCGGAGAGCATCTTCGCTTGTCGTCATGCTCGCGGAAGCAGGCATCATTTCTTGCTTGTAAACAACATAGATTCCCGCTTTCGCGGCAATGGCGGCGGTTGCTTACCGTGTTTCCGGCTACCGGCTATCGGCTCCCGTCTTTTCAAATTTCTACATCCGCCCCACCGCGCACGCTCGGCTTCAGGTATACATTCGCCGGCTCGTCCCTGCTGACACGTCCGGAGGAAAACCATGGGCATGCTCTCGGAATTCAAGGCGTTCGCAATGCGCGGCAACGTCATCGATCTCGCGGTCGGCGTCGTCATCGGCGCGGCTTTCGGCAAGATCGTCGGCTCGCTGGTCGACCAGATCATCATGCCGCCGATCGGCCTCCTGATCGGCGGCGTCGATTTCTCGGCGTACAAATGGGTGCTGAAGGCCGCGGGCGCGGACGGCAAGGGCGAAGTCGCGATCCAGTTCGGTGCGTTCCTCAACACGATCATCCAGTTCGTCATCATCGCGATCGCGATCTTCCTCGTCGTCAAGCTCATGAACCGGCTGATCAGGAAGGAAGAAGCCGCGCCGGCAGCGCCTCCGGCCGACGTGGCGCTGCTGACCGAGATCCGCGACATCCTGAAGAGTCGCGCGTAAAGCCTCGAGGATCGCGCTGTGCTTTCCGGAGTCCTCGCGCTGTCTCGCGCGAGGACTCCGTCTCTGCGATCATCCGCGTTTTTGTGGAGATCGCACCATGATCCGCACGCTCTCGCTGACGCTCGCGCTTGCCACCACCTTCGCCGCGAATGCCGCTGATAGACCGACGAAGATTCCGGCCGCGGCGCTCGAGACCGCCGCCACGCTGCGCGAGCGCGCGCTCGCCGACGACACCGCGTGGAACTTCACCGAAGCGCTGACGACAGAGATCGGTCCACGCCTCGCCGGCGGCGAGAACGATGCGAAAGCGCGCGAGTGGGTGATCGCGCGGTTCAAGGCGCTCGGCTTCGACAAGGTGTGGACCGAGCCCGTGACCTATCCGAAATGGGTGCGCCGCAGCGAGCACGCGGCGATCGTCGCGCCGTTTCCGCAACCGCTCGCGATCCTCGCGCTAGGCGATTCGCCGGCGACGCCGGCCGGCGGGTTGCGCGCGGACGTCGTCGGCTTCGATTCGTTCGATGCGCTGAAGGCCGCGCCCGACGAATCCGTGCGCGGGAAGATCGTTTACGTCGGCGCGCGCATGCACGCGCACAAGGACGGGCGCGACTACGGCATCGGCTCGAACGTGCGCGTGCACGGGCCTTCGCTCGCCTCGACGAAAGGCGCGGCCGCGTTCCTGCTGCGCTCGGCCGGCACCGACGACAACCGGCTGCCGCACGCCGGCATCACGCATTTCGACGACGGCGTGACGCCGATTCCCGCCGCGGCGTTGTCGAGCCCCGACGCCGACTTGCTCGAGCACGCGCTGAAGCGCGGCAAGCCGACGACGATCGAGCTCGCGCTCGACTGCGGCATGGACGGCGAGTACACCGGCGCGAACGTCATCGGCGAGATCACCGGCCGCGGCAAGCCGAAGGAATACTTCGTCATGGGCGGCCATCTCGATTCGTGGGATCCCGGCACCGGCGCGATCGACGACGCGGCCGGCGTCGCGATCGCGGCCGGCGCCGCGCATCTGATCGCGGGTTTGCCGGAGCGCCCGCGCCGCAGCATCCGCGTCGTCGCGTTCGCGAACGAGGAAGCCGGGCTCTTCGGCGGCAAGGCCTACGCGGCAACGCACGCGAAGGACATTGCGAAAGCCGTGCTCGGCAGCGAATCGGATCTCGGCGCGGACCGCATCTGGAAGATCACCGCGAGCGCGGCGCCGCCGGCGCGCGATGCGATCGGGCAGATCGCCGAAGCGATCAAGCCGCTCGGCGTCGAATACGATGCGACCGCGCCCGGCAGCGGCGGCTCGGATCTTTCGGCCGTCCACGCCGTCGGCATGGCGGCCGTCTCGCTGCATCAGGACGCGACGCGCTATTTCGACTGGCATCACACCGCGAACGACACGCTCGACAAGATCGATCCGGAGCAGTTGCGCCAGAACGTCGCCGTCTATGCGGTCGTCGCGTATCTCGCAGCGCAAGCCGACGGCACGTTCGGCTCCGCGCCCGGCGCATTCGCCGACGACAAGGGCGAATGAGTCTTCGCTGATCGGATTTCCATCGCGGAAGCGGCGATGGGCGTGGTCTCAGGCGCCGCGCGCGTGACGCTGGCGCCAATATTCGCCAAGCACGACGGCGACCGTCGCCGCGACGTTGAGACTCTCGATCGTGCCGGTCCCTGGAATCGTCAGCCGGAGATCGGCCGACTCGATCAGCGCGTCGCTCATGCCTTCGCGCTCGGCGCCGAAGATCGCGACGAGGCGCGGCGGAAGTTTCGTCTCGTAGAGGTTCGCGCCATCGCGCGGCACCGTCGCGGCGAGCGCGTAGCCGGCTGCGCGCAACGCGTCGCGCACGTGTACGCCGTCGGGCGCACGTGCGAATGCGACGTGCTCGGCCGCGCCTTCCGCGACGCGCGCCGCGGCACCCGAAACGTCGAGCGCGGACGAAGCCGGCACAATGACGCCGCCGACGCCGAAGTGCGCGGCACTTCGCAGCAGCGCGCCGAGGTTGTGCGGATTGCCGACGCCGTCGAGCCACAGCAGCAGCGATGCCGCTGGCGCGCGAGGCTCCGCGGCGATCAGCGCCGCGAGATCCAGAGGTGGCGCGCGCAGCATCTCGAAGCACACGCCCTCGTGATGGCCCGAACCCGTCAATTTCTCGAGATCGGCATCCTCGACGATGCGATAGCCGAGCCGATGCCTGACGCACCATGCGAGCACGGGTTTCAGCGCCGGAATGCGCGATTCGGCGAGATACACCTTGCGCAACGCGTCGGGTCGCTTCGCGAACGCGGCGAGGCAGGCGTTCAAGCCGTAGAGACGGATTTCCCGAGGCGGCTCGGTCTTCTCGCTTGCACGATGCCGGAAGGTATCGCTTCGCTCGCGTCGCGGCGTCGCGTCATCGCGCCGCACACTGCTCGCGCGCGCTTCGGCCCAAGGCGAACCGCGCTCGCCCGCGGAACCGGAAGGAGGACGTTCTCGCTTGCGCATGCGGCGATGCTACACGACGCCGCGCGCGCTTTTCCTCAATGATCCGCGACGACCGCGGGCGCGCTCGCGTTCCGCGCCGGCCGCAACAACAGCAGCAGCGGAATCGCGGCGGCCGTCATGATCATCATCAGCCAGAAGTCGTTGAGGAACGCGATGCCGGACGCCTGACGCGTGACTTCCGCGTTCAGCATCGCAAGACCGTTGCCGCCGCTCGCGCCGATCGCGCTGGCGACCTGCTGCGCGTTGTCGCCGAACGGCGTCAGTCGCGAGGCGATCTCGGCGTGATTGACCTGCGTGTTGCGCGCGAGCAGCGTCATCACGATCGAGATGCCGACCGACGAGCCGATGTTGCGGATCAGGCTGAAGATGCCGGCTGCCTCGGTGCGCTTCACCATCGGCAGCGTCGAGTAGGCGACCGTCGAGATCGGCACGAAGACGAGGCCGAGGCCGAGGCCCTGGATGACGCCGCTCGTCACGATCAGCGATTCCGGCACGTCGAGGCTGAAATGCACCATCTGCCAGAGCGAGTACGTCGTCAGCAGCATGCCGATCGCGGCGAGGAGGCGCGCGTCGACGCCGCGCGCCATCAGGCGTCCGACCAGCATCATCGCGAACAGCGTGCCGACGCCGCGCGGCGCGAGCAGCACGCCGGTCGTGACGACCGGATAGTTCATGAGGTTCTGCAGGAACGGCGGCAACAGCGCCATCGTCGCGAACAGCACGACGCCGAGCACGAAGATGAAGACGTTGCTCGCGAGGAAGTTGCGATCCTTGAAGAGGCCGAGATCGAGGAACGAGCGCTCACGCGTCTTCCAGTGCACGAAATAGAGATAGAAGCCGAGGAACGCGAGCGCGGCCTCGATCTGGATCTCGGCCGAGCTCCACCAATCCTTCTGCTCGCCACGGTCGAGGAAGAGCTGCAGCGCGCCGATGCCGATGGCGAGGAACGCGAATCCCTGCCAGTCGAAGCGGGACGGACGCGTGTCGTCGGTCGGCAGGCTCGCCGCGACGCCGAACAGCGCGAGCGCGCCGATCGGCACGTTGATCAGGAACACCCAGTGCCAGCTGTAGCTGTCGGTCAGCCAGCCGCCGAGCGGAGGCCCGAGGATCGGGCCGACCATGACGCCCATGCCCCAGAGCGCCATCGCGGCGCCGTGCTTTTCGCGTGGATAGACGTCGAGCAGCGTCGATTGCGAGAGCGGCACGAGCGCGGCGCCGAAGAGGCCTTGCAGCAGGCGGAACGCCACCATCGCGCCGATGCTCGTCGCCATGCCGCACAGCACCGATGCGATCGTGAATCCGGTGATCGCGATCAGCAGAAGACGGCGGCGTCCCATGACCGAGGCGAGCCAGCCGGTCGCCGGCGTCGCGATCGCGGCGGCGACGATGTACGAGGTCAGCACCCACGAGATCTGATCCTGCGTCGCCGACAGCGTGCCCTGCATGTTCGGCAGCGCGACGTTCGCGATCGTCGTGTCGAGCGCCTGCATCAGCGTCGCGAGCATGACCGAGACGACGAGGAGGCCCCGGTTGGCGACTTCGCGGTGGGTGGGAAGGGGAAGTGTCTGGCTCATGTTTGTGTCTTACCTCGCCCGCTTGCGGGAGAGAGCCTGCCCCGGACTTGATCCGGGGTCGCGCCGCAGGCGCGGGTGAGGGCAAGCTTGCGAGGTACTGCCGGCGTGCCCTCATCCGCCTGCCGGCACCTTCCGCTTCGCGGGAGAAGGAAAATCAGCGCAGCGCTTTGCCGAGATCGCTCGCGTGACGCGTGAACGTGTTGCTCGCGATGCGCCGCGCGATCTCGCGATAGACGTGCGCGACCGCGCCGACTTCGTCTTCGACGAGGGCCGCGACGGACGCGCGCGCCGGCACAGCGAGCGCGGGCTCGGGCGATTGCCAGAACGACAGCGCGCTTTCGATCAGTGACTCGTCCTTAAACATGACGTTCTCTCTCTATCTCTTGTCGGGGCTAAAACGGAATTTCGGACCGGATGCGATCAATGGTTCTGCGCGACGCGTGCGGAAGGCTCCGCGCCGCCCTGCCAGCGGCCGAGGATCGAGTTCTCGCGGCCGGTGTCGATCTCGACGACAGCGCTCATGCCGGCACGCAGGATCATCGCGTCGTGGCTCTGCTCCTCGATCGCGAGGCGCACCGGGATGCGCTGCACGATCTTGACCCAGTTGCCGGTCGCGTTCTGCGCCGGCAGCAGCGAGAACTCGGCGCCCGAGGCCGGGCTGATCGACGCGACGCGTGCCTGCCACTTCTTGCCGGGGAACGTGTCGACCTCGATCGTCGCGTTCTGGCCGACGGCGACGTGCGTCAGATCGGTCTCCTTGAAGTTCGCATCGACCCAGAGCGTGTTCGCGACGAGCGGCATCGCGGCCTGGCCGACCGCGAGGAAATCGCCGGGCTGCAGCGTCGTCTTGCCGATCACGCCGTCCATCGGCGCGCGCACGGTCGCATGCTCGAGATCGAGCCTCGTCTGCGCGAGCTGCGCGAGCGCGAGCTTGTAGCCGGCGAGATCCTCATCGGGCGTATCGGGAAGACCGCCCAGCAGGTTCTGGGCTTTCGAGAGCGCGGCGTTGTTCGAGTCCTGTTTCGCGCGCGCGGCGGCGAGGTTGTTGGCCGCGTCGTCGAGCGCCTGCTGCGCGACGAGACCGCGGCCACGCAGTTCCTGCATGCGCTTGAACTGCTGTTCCTTGTACTTGAGATCGGCGGACGACGAGCGGATGTCGGCCTGCGCCGAGCGGTAGCCGCTGCGGGCCGCATCGAGCAGGCTCTTCACGGATTCGACCTGCGCCTGCATGCGCGCGGCCGCGATCTGCAGCGGCTCCTGGTCGATGCGGAACAGTACGTCGCCCTTCCTGACCGGCTGATTCTCGCGCACGTCGACTTCGACGACACGGCCCGAGACCTGCGGCGCGATCGTGACGCGATCGGCCTGCACGTAGGCGTTGTCGGTCGACGCATAGCGTCCTGAAGTGATGTACATCCAGCCCGCGATCGCGAGCACCACGGCCGGCCCGCCGATCCACATCAGCGTGCGCGTCCACCGGCGCTTCGGCGCGGGTTTCGCGGGAGCGGCATCCTGCAGCACGGGTTGCTTGTCCGTCATGACACTTTCCTTTCCTCTGCGGCCTGCGCGTCGAGCGCGGCCAGGTTTTCCTTGATCTGGGCGAGAACGCGCATCAGCGCATCGAGATCGGCGGGATCGACGTCGCGCAACGCGTCGCTGCGCAGCTCGCTCGCGATCATCTCCATCTCGCCGACGACTGCGTGCGCCTTCGCCGTCAGGTATAGCCGCCAGCGGCGGCGGTCAGCGGGATCGGCGCGGCGCTCGACAAAGCCGGTCTTCTCGAGCCGGTCGATCACGCGGCCGACCGGAATTGGCTCCATGTCGAGAAGCTCGGCGAGCTCGGTCTGGCTCAAGCCTTCCTGGCGGCTCGTCGCCTTCAGCGCGCGCCACTGCGCGCGCGTCAGCTCGAGCCGCGTCGCGCGCCGGTCGAAGTGCTTGCGGAGCTGCCGCGTCGCGTCGTGGAGCATGTAGAAGAGCGAATTGTTGGCGGT